>JABFYB010000767.1 GCA_013361475.1 Hamadaea sp. | reverse complement strand
GACGGCGTACCCGTGCAGGAACCGTTGCCGCCCATGGCCGTCGACGTGCCCGTGCTCGACGTGCCGGAGTCCGAGGCGGAGGCCGTGATCGCGGCGCAGGTGCGCCACCGGTTCGACCTGTCCCGGCCGCCGCTGGCCAAATGGGTGCTGTTGCGCCATGGTCTCGACGACCACACTCTCGTGCAGGTCGAGCACCATTTCGTCCACGACGGCTGGACCTTCGCGCTGCTGATGTCCGAACTGGTCGAGCTGTACCCGCAGCTGGCGGCCGGTCGCGAGCCTCAATTGCCGCCACCGCCGCTGCAGTACGCCGACTTCGCGATCTGGCAACGCGACTGGATGCGCGGTGACGTGCTGCGAGAGCACCTCGACCAGTGGACCGCGCTGCTGGCCGGCGCGCCCCACGTACTGGACCTGCCGACCGACCGGCCCCGGCCACGCACCCAGTCGTTCGCCGGTGCGGCGCTTCGGGTGGTCCTCGATCCGCAGCTGACCGCGGCCTTGAACGGCTACTCCCGCGAGCACCGCAACAGCCTCTTCGCGACCATGTTCGCCGGGTTCGCGGCGCTGTTGACGCGATACACCGGGCAGCCCGATCTGCTGGTCGGCACCGGATCGGCCAACCGGCACACCGAGCAGCTGGAGGAGCTGCTCGGCATGGTCGTCAACACCCTCGTGCTGCGCATCCGCACCGACGGCCGGCCGACCTTCGAGGAACTGGTCGCCCGGGCCGCCGAGGCGACCGCGGCGGCGTACGCCCACCCGGAACTGCCGATCGACGAGCTGATCCGCGAGCTGGAGCCGCCCCGTGACCCGTCGCGTAACCCGCTGATCCAGGTGATGTTCAGTTTCCACGACTCGGCGGTGCCCGACCTGGACTTCGGCGGGCTGACCGGCATACTCACCGAACGGCACAACGGTTCGGCCAAGGCCGACCTGAACGTCGTGGTGATCCCCCGTGCGGCGCAGCGCGTCGGCCGCGCCGCGAGCACCGCGGACGCGCAGACGATCCTGGTCTGGGAGTACGCGACGGACCTGTTCGACGAGCCGACCATGCGCCGCATGATCGACCACTATCTGCACCTGCTGGCCGCCGCGATGGCAGTCCCGGGCACGCCGGTCGACCAGCTCCCGCTGGAGCCGCCGGCGTCGTCGCCGCCGCCTGCGGCAGACGACCCTCCTGGGCTGCTGGACCTGATCGCCGGGCACGTGCGTGCCACGCCGCACGCGCCCGCGATCGTCGACGCCTCGGGCACCGTTACCTACGAGCAGCTGTGGCAGCGCGCCGGTGACTTGGCCGTACGCCTGATAGCCGACGGCGCCGGGCTGGACCGCCGGGTAGCCGTGTACTCCCGGCGTGGCTCGTCGTTGGTGCTCGGGCAGCTCGCCGCACTCCGGGCGGGGGCCGGCTATGTGCCGATCGACCCCGACTACCCGGCCGCGCGGGTGGCGCTGTTGCTCGGCGACGCCTGCCCGATGGCGGTGCTGACCACAGAGGATCTCGCTGGCGAGCTGCCGGCCGGCGCGTACCCGGTGCTACTGCTCGACGGCGTGGACGCCGCCCGGCCGGCATCACCGGTGCCGCCAGTGCCGCTCGACCGGACGCACCCACAGGCTTTGGCCTATGTCATCTACACCTCAGGCTCCACCGGCCGCCCCAAAGGCGTCGAGGTCACCCTTGCCAACCTGGACCAGCTGCTTTCGTGGCGGCGGGATCTGGCCGGTCCTCGGCCGGGGGAGCGGTGCACCCAGGTCGCCAGCCCCGGCTTCGACGCGTCCGTGATGGAGATCTGGGGCACCCTCGCAGCCGGAGCCAGCCTGCACGTCGTGCCAGAAACGCTGCGGATGGACCCGGCTGCGCTGGTCGCATGGCTGACCCGGCATCGCATCGACGTGTGTTTCCTGCCGACGCCCCTGGCCGAGGCCGCGCTCACCGAACACTGGCCGGCGGGCTCCCGGTTACGGCTGCTGGACACCGGTGGACAGCAGCTCACCCGCGTCCCACCGGCCGGTGCCCCGTTCGTGCTGGTCAACCACTACGGGCCGACCGAGACCACGGTGATCGCGACCCAGGACACGCTCTCCGCCGGGGACACGCCGACGATCGGCGTACCGAACGCGGGCGTGCGGGCGCGAGTGCTCGCCGGTTACGAGCAACAACCCGCCGGGCTGCCCGGCGAACTGTGCCTCGGCGGGCCCGGCGTGACCCGCGGCTACTCCGGGGACCCGGCGCGTACGGCGGCCGCGTTCGTGCCCGATCCGTCTGGGCCGCCCGGCTCACGCATGTACCGAACCGGTGATCAGGCTCGGGTACGGCCCGACGGGCGGCTGGAGTTCCTCGGGCGCACCGACCAGCAGGTGAAGCTGCGCGGCTTCCGTATCGAGCTCGGCGAGACGGCGGCCGTCCTGCGCGAACACCCCGGAGTCGGCGACGCGGTCGTGGTGGCGCAGGGCTCCGGTGACGCTCGGCGGCTGGTCGCGTACATCGTCGGCGACGCCCAACCGGCCGAGCTTCGCAGGTTCGCCGCCGAGCGGCTGCCCGGCTTCCAGGTCCCGGCCGTTGTGGTCCGGCTGCCCGCACTGCCGACCGGGCCGCACGGAAAGGTCGATCTGGCCGCTTTGCCGTCCGCTGAGCAGACCCCGTCCGCTGGGCGCCCCCTGGTGACGGCCCTGCAGCGCGAGCTTGCGGAGCATTGGCTGGCGCTGCTGGAGCGGCACGACCTCGACCTCGACCTCGACACCGGCTTCTTCGACGTCGGCGGGCACTCCTTGCTCGCCGCCCGGCTGGTGAGCCGGATCGCGCAGAGCCACGGCATACGCGTACCACTGGCTGACTTCTTCACCGACCCGACCATCGGCTGGCTGGCGGAGACGCTGGCGGCCGGAGTGGCCGAGCGGCCGGAACCGCAAGGCGCGACGGCTGCACCTGCGCCCGACGCCGATCTCGACCTGCTGACCGACGCCGAGGTCGAGGCTCTGCTCGCGGCGATGGACGAGGCGGAGAACCGATGAGTGACCGGTCCGCGGCCCGGCAGCGGCTGGCGGCGTTGCGCCGCGCCGGTGACGCCGGCCTGGCCCCGCTGTCCAGCGCTCAGCAGCGCATGTGGCTTGCCGCGCAGAGTGTCCCGGGCCTGTCGGCTTATCACATCTGCCGGGTGCTGCGGCTGGACGGGCCGCTGGACGTGGCGGCGCTGACCACCGCCCTGACCGAGCAGGTGGACCGGCACGAGGCGTTGCGCACCGGGGTCTTGACCGTCGACGGCCAGCCACTGCAGCGGGTCAACCCGCCCGGCCGGTTCACGCTTGACACCGTCGACCTGTCCGACCGGTCCGATCCGGACGTCGTGGCCGACGAGTGGACGGCCGCCGCGCTGCGTGAACCCCTGCCGCTGGATGGCACACCCTTGCTGCGGGCCGGCCTGCTGCGGCTCGACGGCGTACGGCATCGGCTGGTGCTGGTCGTACATCACCTGGTCGCCGACGCGTGGAGCTTGGACCTCCTGCTGCGCGACCTCGCCGCCGCCTACCGCGTCGTCGTCGCCGGCAATGGGCAGCGCCGCGAAAGCGTTCCGGCGTACCGCGCGCACGTGGAGCGCGAACGCGCCTTCGCCGCCTCGCCCGCCGGGCGGGAGCAGGTGGCGTACTGGACCGAGCAGCTGCGCGGCATCACGCCGCTGGAGTTGCCGACCACGCGGGCCCGGTCCGCCGCGCCGGTCCGCCACGGTGGCCTGGCCGACGTGCTGATCCCGACCGAGACCGCCGATGTGCTGCGACGCCTCGGGCACACCCTGACCCCGGTGCTGCTGGCCGCCTACGGTCTTGTGCTGCACCGCTTCACCGGTCAAGACGACCTCGTCGTCGGCCTGCCGGCCAGCCGCCGCGACGAGCGTTTCGCCGATGCGGTCGGGCTGTTCGTCGGCGTACTGCCGATCCGGCTGAGCTTCGCCGGCGGCACGCCGTTCGCCGACACGGCCAGGCAGACCGCGGCGACGATGCTGACCGCCCTGGACAACGCCGCCGTGCCGATGGAGCAGGTCGTCCAGCAGCTCGCTCCGGTCCGGGAACCCGGCCGCAACGCGCTGTTCGACGTCACCTTCGGCGTATTGCCTCCCAGCGCCGCCGGTGAACTCGAGCTGCCGGGCCTGCAGGTTGCCGTGGACCGGGTGTACGGCGGCCACGCCAAGTTCGATCTGCACCTGGAATTGCGCGACGACGGTCCGGGCACTCCGCTGTCCGGCGAGCTCGAGTACGACACCGACTTGTTCTCGGCCGAATTCGCGCGTGCGCTGCTCAGCGCGTACCAGATCCTGCTGACGGCCGTCGCGGCTGATCCGATGGCCACGGTGGCCGAGCTGCCACTGACGACCCCGTCCACCGCGGCGGACGGGACGGGCGACTACCTGCCCACCCCGGTGCGGATCGACGCCTTGTTCGCGGGACTCGCCGACGCCCAGCCCGACCGGATCGCGCTGCTGGCGCCCGACGGAACGAGGCTTTCCTACGGACAGCTCGCGCAGCGCATGCGGCAGACCGCCGCGATGCTGCGCGAGCTCGGCGTCCGGCCCGGCGACTTCGTCGGGTTGGCGTTGCCGCGCGGCGTCAGCCTCGTCGAGGCGACCCTCGGCGTGCTGCACGCGGGCGCCGCTTACGTTCCGCTGGACCTTGCCTACCCGTTGGCGCGGCTCGCTGGGATGGTCACCGACGCCGGAGTCCGGCTGGTGCTCGCCGAGCCCGGCACCGGGCTGGACCTGCCCGTGCCGGTGGCCGGCTTCCCGTCGGCGCGCCTGGCCGAAGCAGATTTCGAACCCGCGCCTTCCGGGCCCGCTCGTCTCGACCCCGCGCCCGCTGACAAGCGTGGCGACGCCCCTGCCTACGTCATGTTCACCTCTGGATCGACGGGGCGCCCCAAAGCCGTCGTCGTCACCCACCGCGGCGTGGTGCGTCTGGCCCAGGATCCCGAGTACGCCGATCGGCGCTGGCTGCACGCCGCCGCGCCGGTCTTCGACGCGGCCACCTTGGAGATGTGGACGCCGTTGCTGAGCGGCGGCAGTCTGCTGGTCGTGCCTGGGCAGCCCACGGTCGCCGACCTGGGCGCGCTGATCGCCGATCACGGCGTCGAGATCGCCTTCCTGACCACGGGACTGTTCAATGTGGTCGTCGACGAGGACGTCACAGTGCTGGCGCCGCTGCGTCAGGTCCTCACCGGCGGCGACGTCATGTCACCCGACCATGTCCGCCGCGCGTTGTCCGTAGTGGACACGGTTGTCAACTATTACGGCCCGACCGAGAACACCACCGCGACGACCGGCCACCGCCTCGCCGCAGGGCAGCCGGTGCCTGACGACGTCCCCATCGGGATCCCGTTGCGCGGCACCACCGTGCACATCGTCGACCAGTACCTGCAGCCGCTGCCACCCGGCGTGCCCGGAGAGATCCTGACCGGTGGCGACGGCTTGGCCCTCGGCTACGCCGGCGATCCGGCCCGCACCGCCGAGCGGTTCGTCCCGGACCCGTTCGGACCGCCCGGGTCGAGGCTCTACCGCACCGGAGACTTCGGCCGCAGCGACGCCCACGGCCGGATCCGGTTCGGCGGGCGGCGTGACGATCAGGTCAAAGTCCGCGGCTTCCGGATCGAACTGGCCGAGGTCGAAAACGCCGCCGCCGCGCACCCGCAGGTGCACCAAGCTGCCGTCATCGCCCACACCGACCCGGCCGGCGACAAGCGACTCGTCGGGTTCGTCACCGGCGACTGCGACCCGGCGAGCCTGCCCGGCTTCCTGCGAGGTCTGCTTCCCGCGTACTCGGTGCCCAACGAGTGGATCTCCATGCCGCGGCTGCCGCTCGGCGTCGGCGGCAAGGTCGACCGGCGAGCGCTGGCGCGGCACGCGGCCGAGCTGGTCACCAGGCCCGCCGAGGCACCCGTGGCCCACGAACCGTCCCTGGTGGAACAGCTTCTCGCCGCCTGGTTCGTCGACCTGCTCGGCATCGCCGAGGCCCGGCCCGGCACCGACTTCTTCGCTGCCGGAGGGCACAGCCTGCTCGCCGCGCGCCTGGCCGCGCGTATCCGTGCGGCGTTCGGAGTCGAGCTGCCGCTGGCCGCGGTGTTCGCCACTCCACGGCTCGGCGACCTCGCCGAGGCGGTCATGTCCGCGCCCAGAACAGGCACCGTCCCGCTGACGGCGTCGGTCACCAGCGGACGAGCGCCCATGTCGTACGCGCAGGAACGGCTGTGGTTCTTGGAGCAGTACGCGCCGGGCAGCCCGCAGTACCACGTGCCGCTGGCATTGCGGCTGACCGGCGCGCTGGATCGGGCGGCCTTACGCGCAGCGTTGGCCGTCGTCGTCGGTCGGCACGCCGCGTTGCGCACTGTTTTTGGTCACGACGATGATCCCTACCAGGTGATCCTGCCTCCCGGCACGGTCCCGCCGATCAATGAGATCGACCTGAGCGCCCTCGCCCCCGAGGTCCGGGCGGCAGCGCTGGCCGAGCTCAGCGCCGCCGCCTACCGAGAGCCGTTCGATCTGCGAGCCGCACCGCCGATCCGGGTCACGCTGATCGCGCTCGGCGACGACCAGTGGCAGCTCATCCTCGTGCTGCACCACCTGATCGCCGACGGCGGCAGCGTCGCCCAGCTCATCCGGGAGATCGCGGAGCAGTATCAGCATCCGGCCGCAGCCCTGTTCGACGCCCGTCCCGGGTACGCCGACTTCGCGGCTTGGCAGCGCACCCTGCTCGCCGGGGTGGTCGGGCAGCGAGCCAGTCGCTACTGGCAGCAGCAGCTCACGGGTGCGCCGCCGGACCTGGATCTGCCGGGCGATCTGCCTCGACCGGCCGGGCCGAGCGGTGCGGGCGCACTGCATCGGCTGATCCTGCCCGCGACGCTCCTCGACGGCGTACGTGCTTTCAGCCGGCGCTGCGGCGTCACCGTCTATGCCGCGATGCTCACAGCGTTCGCGGTGTTGCTGTCGCAGCGCACTGGCCGCCGAGACTTCGTCGTCGGAACGCCGGTGGCCAACCGCACCGACAGCGCCACCGCCGAGATGATCGGCCTTTTCGTCAACACACTGCCGGTCCGGTGCGACCTCGGCGGCGAGCCGACCGTCACCTTCGCCGAGCTGGCCCGGCGGATCTCGCAGACGGTGGTCGCCGGGCTCAGCCACGCCGAACTGCCCTTCGAGCGCATCGTCGACCTCGTCCAGGCACCGCGTGACGTGGCCAGGCCGCCGCTGGCGCAGGTCATGTTCGCACTGCAACCCGAACTGCCCGACACGCTGCGGTTCGGGGCGTGCGACGCCCGACTGGTGCCCGCACACCACGGCACCGCGAAGTTCGACCTGACCCTGTCGCTGTTCGACAACGGCACCGCCGTTCGTGGCTTCCTCGAGTACCGGACCGACCGGTTCAGCCCGCGATTCGCCGCATCGTTCGCCGCCGACTACGCCGAGCTGCTCGCGCTGCTGGCCGCGGACGGACCCGCGCCGCTCGGCGTGCAGGTTCCCTCGGAGCGCACCGACGATGTCGTCGCGGCAGCCGGAGCACCCGCCGTCAGCGATCAGCTCACCCGCAAAGTCGCTGCGATCTGGACCGATCTGCTCGGTGTGGACGCCACCGCGCTCGACGCCGACTTCTTCGCCCTCGGCGGCCACAGCCTCACCGCCGTACGCCTGGTCGCCCGCCTGCGGGAGCAGCTCGGCGTCGACGTCCCGTTGCGGGATCTGTTTGAATCCCCGCAACTGGCCGGGTTCGTGGCCCGCGTCGAACGGGCCGAACCCGCGACCCGCCGCCCGGCGCTACGGCCACG
The DNA here is from genome assembly GCA_013361475.1 of Hamadaea sp. Classification (GTDB taxonomy): domain Bacteria; phylum Actinomycetota; class Actinomycetes; order Mycobacteriales; family Micromonosporaceae; genus Hamadaea. Next base: position 8,739 of record JABFYB010000767.1, on the reverse strand, counting down.
TCCGGTGACCGGCCCGGTGCCGCTGGCCCCGGCGCAGGAACGGCACTGGGTGCTGCATCAGCTGGACCCGGGCTCCACCGCACAGAACGTGCCGTTCGTGCTCCGGTTGCGCGGCCCGCTGGACCTCGCCGCGCTCGAACGTGCCCTGACCCTCGTCGCGGTCCGGCAGGCTGTGCTGCGCACCACGTTCACCCTGGTCGACGGCGTACCGATGCAGCTCGTCGGGCCGCCCGCGCCGATCCACGTCCCCGTGTTCGACACGCCGACGCCGCAGGCCCTCGCCGAGGCGCTGGCCGAGGAGGCCCGTACGCCGTTCGACCTCGGCGCGGCGCCGCCGTGGCGGGCTCGGTTGATGCGTACGGCGCCCGACGATCACCATCTGGTGCTCGACCTGCACCACATCATCACCGACGGCTGGTCCGTCGCAGTGCTGCTCACCGAACTCGCCGCCTACTACCGCGGCGAGCCTGCGCCCGAGCCGCTGCCCGTGCAGTACACGGACTACGCCCGCTGGCGGCGCGACGCCGAAGACCGTGACGACCTCGCCTTCTGGCAGACCTATCTGGCCGGGGTTCCCGAACTCGACCTGCCCGCCGACCGACCCCGGCCCGCCGTCGCCCGGCACGCCGGCGGACACCAGCCGATCCGGCTCACCCCGGCCCACCGCGCCGGACTGGAACGCATCGCCCGCCAGGCGGGCGGCACCCTGTTCACCGCGCTGCTGACGTGCTGGGCGAGCACCCTCGGCCGGTACGCCGGGCAGCGGGACTTCGCCGTCGGCACGTTCCACGCCAACCGAGGTCCCGGGGCGACCGACGGACTGGTGGGCTTCTTCGTCAACAATGTGGCGCTGCGCTGCGACCTGTCCGGCACCCCGAGCTGGCGGGAGCTCATCGGCCGGCTGTCGGGCAGCGTCACCGACGCGTTCGCGTACGCCGACGTCCCGTTCGAGCGGATCGTCGACGCGCTGCGGGTAGAGCGATCGTTGCGGCAGACGCCGCTGTTCCAGACGATGTGCGTACTGCAGAACCTGCCGCAGCTGCCGGACGACTTCGGCACGGTCACCGCCGAGTACGTGCGGCAGCCGTACGAGCGTGCCGACTTCGACGTCACGCTGTGGCTGACCGAGCAGCCCGACGGCAGCCTCGACGGCGGCTTGTCCTACGACACCGACCTGTTCGACCCGGCCACCGCCCATCGGCTGGCGGACCTGTTCACGGGACTGGTCGACGCGGCACTGTCCAACCCGGACACGTCCGTCGACGACAGCTGCCGGCCGTTGCCGGCCGTCGTCGTCCCCGCAGTCCCTTCGCCTACGACCGGCGACTTCCTGCCGCAGCGGCTGGCGACGCAGGCCAGCCTTTCGGGTGCCGCTCCCGCGTTGATCTGGCAGGACGGTGCATCGCTGGCGACGATGAGCCACCGCGAACTCGACGAGGCCGCCAACCGGCTCGCCCATCGCTTGCGGGCCGAAGGCATCGGCACCGACGACCGCGTCGCGGTGTTGCTGGACCGTTCGCCGTACGCCGTGGTGGCATTCATCGCCGTGATGCGGGCCGGCGGCGCGTATGTGCCGATCGATCCCACGTATCCGGGGCCGCGGGTGGCGACGCTGCTGGACGTCGCCGCGCCTCGGCTGGTGCTCACGGAGGAACGGTGGCTGCCCCTGCTGGACGGCCGTGACGAGCGTGTGCTGCGAGCGGACGGCGACGCGAACGCGGACCTGCCGGCCACGCCGCCGATGGTTCGGCTGCACGGCGACTCATTGGCCTACGTCATCTTCACCTCGGGCTCGACCGGGCGGCCCAAGGGCGTCATGGTCAGCCACGCCAACCTGGCCTCGTACCTCGACGGGATTCTCAGGCCGCTGGACCTGCGGGCCGAGGATCGGGTGCTCAACTTCGCGTCGGTCAGTTTCGACGCCAGCACGGAGGAGATCTACCCCGCACTGTTGGCGGGCGGCTCGGTGTTGCTGCGGCCCGCCGGACTGCGAGTGCCCGACGCCGCGTTCGATGCGCTGCTGGCCGACGGCCGTCCGAGCGTGCTGAGCCTGCCGGTGACGTTCTGGCATGCGTGGACGCGGCGTCTGGCCGCAGGTGACGGGACGGTGCCGACATCGGTACGCGCGCTGCTGCTCAACGCCGAGGAGCCCGCAGTGGCCCGCTACCGTGAGTGGAGCGACGCCGTCGGAGACCGGGTACGCCTGATCAACACCTACGGCCCCACCGAGGCGACGGTCACCGCCTCCCTCTACGAGCCGGCGCACGAGCCGTGGCACGAGGTGTTCCAGCGGTTCCCCGTCGGCGGTCCGCTGGCCACCGTCCGGCCCTACCTACTGGACGCGGCCGGGCGGCTGGTCCCGGTCGGAGCGGTCGGTGAGCTGTGCCTGGGCGGGGATTCCATCACCCGTGGCTATCTCGGCGCGCCGGGCGTGACCGCCGCCGCCTACCAACCCGACCCCTACGCAGGAACGGCCGGTGCGCGGCTCTACCGCACCGGCGACCTGGCCCGGGAGCTGCCCGACGGGACGCTGTTGTTGCTCGGCCGTGCCGACCGTCAGGTCAAGGTCCGCGGGTTCCGGGTCGAGCTCGGCGAGGTCGAGGCGGCCCTCGCCGCTCACGCCGGGATCACTCACGCCGCGGTGCTGGCCCACGACAACCAGGGCGTACGCGATCTCGTCGGCTATTTCTGCGGCGATCTGGCCCCCGACCCGGACGAGCTGCGCACCCACCTCGTGCGGCGGCTGCCGGAGCACCTGGTGCCCGCTCGGCTGCTGCGAGTGGCGGCGCTCCCGCTGAGCCCCAACGGCAAAGTGGACCTGGGTGCACTGGCCGCCCGGCTGGACGCCGACCTGGCCGCCGCCGCGGCGGTGCCCGCCGGGTCGCGGCATGTCGCCCCGCGCGACGCCACCGAGCGGTCGCTGCACACGATCTGGGCGGAGGTGCTGGGTCGGGCCGATTTCGGGGTGCGCGACAGCTTCTTCGCCCTGGGCGGCGATTCCATCCGCGGCCTGCTCATGATCAACCGGGCGGTGGCGGGTGGGATGCGGCTGACCGCGCAGGACGTGTTCTTGCACCAGACGATCGCCGAGCTGGCCGTCGCCGCACAGGAGGACACTGTCCGATCCGAGGCGCCCCCGGCGACGGCGGCGCCCGCGCAGCGCACCACCGGCCTGAGCCGCCCGCAACTCGACCGTGCGCTGTCCCGGCTGAAAGGCGGCCGCCCGTGACCATCGTCGACCTGCACGGCCTGACTCCGGTTCAGGCGGGCATCCTGTTTCACGCCGTGGCCGAACCGGACCAGCCGGCGTACTTCAATCACCTGCAGTTCGAGCTGCACGGCCAGGTCGACGCGGAGCGGCTGGCCGCCGCGTTCACGTGGGTGACGGCCCGGCACGAGATCCTGCGTACCAGCTATCACTGGGTCGAGGCCGACGAGCCGCTGGCCGCCGTGCACGATCAGATCGACTGGCATCCCACGCTGCACGACGTGTCCGCCGACGCCGATCCGGCGGCTGCGATGCGGCGTATCGTCGCCCGGCGACTGGCCACCGCGATGGACCCGGCCGAACCCGGCCTGACCCGGTTGGACCTGATCCGGGTCGCCGCCGATCGCCTGCACGTGCTGTGGACCCATCACCACCTGGTACTGGACGGGTGGAGTCTGGCGACGGTGTTCGGCGAGGCGATGCGCCGCTATCGCGACGGAGCCGCCTACTCGCCCCCGCCCGCGCCGCGGTTCAGACGGCACGTGGACTGGCTGGCCGACCGAGACCAGGCGGCCACCGAGCGCTACTGGCGGGCGGAATTGGCCGGAGTCGCACCGACGGTGGCGGCAGTGCCACGGGTCACCGGCGGCGAGGGATACGGCCGCCACGTGCGAACCCTCGACGCCGCGGCGACGGATGCGCTGGCTCAGCTGGCTCGCGACCAGCGCGTCACCCTGGCCACGATCGTGCAGACCGGCTGGGCGCTGACCCTGTCCCGCTACGCCGACACCGACGATGTCGTGTTCGGCTCCACCGTCGCCGGCCGCCCCGCGGGCGTCGACGACGTCGAGGCGACCGTCGGGATGTTCATCAACACCGTCCCCGTCCGGATCACCATCTCGGCCGGGCAGACTGCAGAACAGTTGCTGCACGCCGTGTTCGGCGGCCAGGCGGCCCGCGCCGAGCATGAGCACGCGGCGCTGACCGACGTCAACGCCGCAGCCGGCCTGCCCGGCGGCCACCACCTGTTCGACAGCCTGCTGGTCGTCGAGAACTTCCCGCTGGGCGCGGCCGCCGAAGCCCTCGGTGACGGCTTGACCATGGTTCCGGTACGCGCCGACGAGCACACCCACTACCCGGTCACGGTGACGGTGCTGCCCGGGCAGACCGTGCACATCGAACTCGACTACCGGCGGGACGCGATCGCCGATCGTGTCGCCGCCGGGATGCTCGACCTGTTCGTGCAGGTTCTGGACCGGCTGGTCGCCGACCCGGCCCAACCTGCCGACCGTCTCGCGGATAGTGCGACCGGCCCGGCCGCCCCGCCGCAGCCGGCCGGGCCGACCGTGGTCGACCTTTTCCTGGCCCAGGCGCACCAGACCCCGCACGCGACGGCTGTGCTGTCCGGCGACGCCACACTGAGCTACGCCGAACTCGATCAGCAGTCCGCCGCCCTGGCCGGCTGGCTTTGCGCACGAGGCGCCGGCCCGGGCGCGGTCGTCGCGCTGCGGCTGCCCAGCTCCCCGCAACTAGCGGTGGCCGTCCTCGGCGTGTTGCGCAGCGGTGCCGCGTACCTGCCGTTGGATCCGCACCTGCCGGCCGCCCGAGCCGCCGAGCTCGTCGACCGGGCCGGGGCGGTGCTGCGGTTGGACGCGGACACGCTCGTCACAGCGCTCGCGGGGCACCAGGTCGCCGCGCCGTCACCGCCCAGCGCGGCTGCGACGGCGTACGTCGTCTTCACCTCAGGCTCAACGGGCGTGCCGAAGGCCGTCATGGTCGGGCACGCGGCGCTGGGCGCGCACGCCGTTGCGATGGTGGACGAGTACGGCTTGTCCGCCGCCGACCGGGTGCTTCAGCTCACCAACCCAGCGTTCGACGTCGCCGCCGAGGAGCTTTTTCCGACCTGGGCTGCCGGCGGCACGGTGGTCTGCGGTCCGGACCGGCTGCCCGGCACCGTCTCGGACTTCTGCGACATGCTGTCGCGCACCAGGGTCAGCGTCGCGAACGTGCCTGCCGCGTACTGGCATCTGTGGGTGGAGGAGCTGTCGCACTCGCGGTTGCCGCAGGCACTGCGCTTGCTGATCGTGGGCAACGAGCCGGTGTGGACCGAGCGGCTGCGGCAATGGCGCAAGCAGGTCGACGGCCGGGTCCAGCTGCGCAACGCGTACGGCACCACCGAGACCACGATCACGACGACCGTCTATCGGCCGGGCGACGACCTTCCGCCGACCGAGATGCTGCCCATCGGCGCGCCGCTGCCCGGCATGAGGGTTTCGCTGCTCGACCGGCACCAGCGGCCGGTGCCTGACGGCGTGATCGGCGAGCTCTACATCGCGGGCACCGGCGTGGCTGTCGGTTATCTCGGCGACCCGGCCCGTACCGCGGCCCGGTTCTGCCCTGACCCGCACGTCGACGGCGGGCGGAGGTATCGCACGGGCGACCTCGCGTACCGCCTGCCCGACGGGTCACTGGTGCTGACCGGACGCGCAGATGATCAAGTGCAGATCCGTGGTCACCGGGTAGAGCCTGCCGAGGTCGAGGCGGCCGTCGCCGCTCACCCGGCGGTGGCGCAGGTCGCCGTGCTGGTCCACGGCGGCACTCCAGGCCGGCCGCCGTACCTCGTGGCGCATGTGGCCGTTCCTGAGGAGACGGATGTGGCCGCGGTACGCGCGTACGTGGCTGAAGTGTTGCCCGACTATCTGCGGCCCGCGCGGTGGATCAGGTGGGACACCTTGCCGCTGCTGCCGACCGGCAAGGTCGATCGGGTCGCGCTGACCGCGAAGGCGCCGTCCGTGCAGTCCACAGCCGACGGCGTCGGTCCGGCGACCGCGACCGAGCACTGGCTCGCCGACACCTGGCGTGAGGTCCTCGGGGTGCCCGTGCCGTCACGTGATGCCGGCTTCTTCGACCTCGGCGGGCACTCGCTGGCCGCAACCCAGGTCACTGCCCGGATCCGGCGTGCGTTCGAGGTGGCGCTGCCGGTCGCGGCGGTGTTGGCCGCCCGCAGCCTCGCCGACCTGGCCCGCGTGCTCGACCAGGCCCGGCGTGACCAAGCCGGGCAGCCGCTGCCCGCGATGCGACCCGGCGATCCGTCGGCGGAACCGGTCGCGTCGTTCACCCAGGAGCGGCTGTGGTTGCTGGACCAGCTCTCCGCCGACGGCGGCGCGTACAGCGTTCCCGCCGCCTGGCTGCTGACCGGGTCTGTCGACGTGGCAAAGCTGCAGCGCGCGTTCGCGGCGATCGTGGAGCGGCACGCGGTGTTGCGGAGCAGCTACCCCGAGCGTGGAGGCCGCCCGGCGGTGCGGATCCGGGCCCGGGTGCCCGTCGATTTGGGGACCGGCTCGGTCGCAGACGAGCCGGGGGCGATCCGCATGCTGCTGTCGGCTGAGGCGCATACACCGTTCGACCTGGCCAACGGGCCGCTGTTTCGGTTCCGGTTGGTGACGCTGAGCCCGGACCGTCACCTGCTCGTCATCAACCTGCACCACATCGTCTTCGACGGCTGGTCGCATGCGTTGCTGATGGGTGAACTCGCCGACCGTTACGCCGCCGAACTGGCCGGCACCGCGCAACCGCTGGCGCCGCTGCCCATCCAGTACTCCGATTACGCCGCCTGGCAACGGTCCTGGCTGACCGGCCCGGCAGTGGACCGGCTGCTCGGCTACTGGAGCGACGTCCTCGACGGGCTGCCCGAGCAGCTCGAACTGCCGACCGACCGGCCCCGCAGCCACCCGCCCCGCTTCGACGGCGCAGCGCATATGTTCGCCGTACCCGGCGAGGTCACCGACGGGCTGCGGATGCTGGCCCGCGACGGCGACGCCACCCTGTTCACCGTCTTGCTGGCCGGATACACCGCTTTGCTGCACCGTTACAGCGGCCAACCGGACCTGGCCGTGGGCACCCCCGTCGCAGGGCGGCTCGCGCCGGAGACCGAGCAGCTCATCGGCTGCTTCTTCAACACGCTGGTCCTGCGGTCGCGGCTCACGTCGAAAACGACCTTCACCGAGCTGGTCGAACAGCTTCGCCAGGTCGTCTACGGCGCGCTGGACCACCAGGAGGCGCCGTTCGAAAAGGTTGTCGAGGCGGTCACCGCCGGGCGGCGGCTCGACCGGCCGCCGCTGGTCCAAGTGATGTTCGTCTACCAGAACACCCCGCATCAGCCGTTGCGGCTGCCTGGCGTGGAGGCCGTCGGGGTGGACGTGCCGGAGGCCGCCAAGTACGACCTCACACTGACCATGGCCGAGCAGGACGGCCGACTCGTCGGCCGGTGGGAGTACAACGCGGCGCTGTTCGACGCGGTCACCATCGAACGGCTCGGGGAAGCGCTGGTCACCCTGCTGGCGGCGGCTGCCGGCGCCCCGGACACCGCCGTGACCGCGCTGCCGTTGCTGTCGCCGGCCGAGCAGCAGCGGCAGCTGGCCGCGGGCGCCGGGCCGGCCTCCGGGCGTACGCCCACCGTCTTGCCTCGGTTGTTGCGCGAGCAGGCTGCGCGTACGCCAGACGCCCAAGCGGTAGTCGCGGGTGCTTCGTGGCTGACCTACCGTCAGCTCGAGGAGCGCGCGAGCGCATTGGCCGGCCGATTGGCCGGTCAGGGTGTCAGGCGTGGTGACCTGGTCGGTGTCTGCGTGCGGCCCGGCATCGATCTGCCAGTGGCGCTCTGCGCGGTGTTGATGGCAGGGGCGGCCTACGTGCCACTGGATCCTGCCGCACCGCGCCGCCGCCATGCAGTGGTCTGTGAGCAGGCTGCCGTCGCGCTGGTGGTGGCCGAGCGGGATCTGGCCGACATGCTGGCCGAGGTCCCGGCGTCTGTTCTGACGCTGGACGCAGACAGCATCGGCAGCACAGACAGTGCGGAAGGACCGGCCGATCCCGCCCTCACTCCTGACGACCTTGCCTACGTGCTGTTCACGTCCGGCTCGACCGGTCAGCCCAAGGGCGTAGCAGTCACCCACGGCAACGTCACAGCGTTCCTCGGCTGGCTCACGGCAGCGCACCGGTTGGGGCCGGGCGACCGGGTCCTCGCCCAGCACCCAGTCGGATTCGACCTGTCGGTGGAAGAACTTTTCGGCCCGCTGCTGGTCGGCGCCACCGTGGTCATCGCCCGCCCCGAGGACCGGGGCGACCCGGTCCGGCTTTTGCAGCTGTTGCGCGACGAACAGGTCACGGCAATGGTCGCGACGCCGACCCTGTTGCGTCTGCTGGTCGCCGACAACGGTCTGGCCGCCTGCCCGGATCTGCGGCTGATCATGTCGGCGGGGGAGACGCTGCCCGCCGATCTGGCCCGCATCATCACTGCACAGTCGGCGGCGGTGCTGGAGAACCAGTACGGTCCGACCGAGGCCACCGTCGGCGCGGCCCGTTGGCTGGTCGCCCGCCACCACGAGCGTCCGACTGTGCCGATCGGACGTGCCCTCGACGACATGGGTGTGCAGATCGTCGACCCATACGGTCGCCTCGCCGCGCCCGGTGCGGTCGGCGAGATCCACCTGGTCGGCCCGCAGCTGGCCCGCGGCTATCACCGCGCGCCGTCG
>JABFYB010000796.1 GCA_013361475.1 Hamadaea sp. | reverse complement strand
CTGGAGTTCACCCTCGCTCCGGAGCTGGAGGCGCACGAGCCGCCCGAGGCCCGGGGACTGGCCCGCGACGAGGTGCGGCTGCTGGTCGGCTCGGCCGACGGCGTGCGCCACCACCGGTTCACCGACCTGCCGTCGCTGCTCAGGGCCGGCGACGTGCTCGTCGTCAACACGTCGGCGACGATGGCGTCAGCAGTGGACACTGTGGACAAGGACTTCGTCGTGCACTTCTCGACCCGGCAGCCCGACGGGCGATGGGTCGTCGAGGTGAGGCGGCCGGTCGACGGCTCGACTCAACCATTCTTCGGCGGCCGGGCCGGGCAACGGCTCACCCTGTCGGGCGGCGTGGTCGTCACGTTGGCGGAGGCCTATTCGGATCGCCTCTGGATAGCCGAGGTCTCCGTCGACTCGGTGCCACGCTATCTCCGTGCCCATGGCCGTCCGATTCGCTACTCCTATGTGGAACGCGATTGGCCGCTGTGGGCGTACCGCAGTGTCTTCGCGATCAGCACGCCCGACGACCGGGAGGGCAGCGCGGAGATGCCGAGCGCGAGCCGGCCCTTCACCGAGGCCCTGGTGACCCGCCTGGCCAGCCGCGGTGTGGTGATCGCGCCGATCACCCTGCACACCGGGGTGGCCTCCCCGGAGGCGCACGAGCGGCCGTACCCCGAGCGGTTCGAGGTGCCCGAGACCACCGCGCGCCTGGTCACACAGGCCCGCGCGGCCGGTGGGCGGGTCATCGCCGTGGGCACGACCGCGGTCCGCGCGCTGGAGACCGCGGCCCGAGCCGACGGGTCGGTCCAGGCCGCGGCGGGCTGGACCGACCTGGTGGTCACGCCGGACCGAGGGGTACGCGTCATCGACGGCCTGCTCACGGGGTTTCACGAGCCACGCGCGTCCCACCTGCTGATGCTCTCCGCGATCGTCGGTGCGGACCTGCTGTCCACCTGCTACCGGGAGGCCGTGGAGCACGGCTATCTGTGGCACGAGTTCGGCGATCTGAACCTGTTGCTGCGCTGAGAAAAGGGGGACGCCGCAGTCCGCGGCGTCCCCCTTTTCGCTGGGCTACATGTTCATGGCGTCCTTGGCCTTCTGGCCCATCTCGGAAGCCTTGTCCTTGGCCTTCTCGCCCATGTTCTTGGCCTTGCCCGACATCTCCTCCGACTTGCCTTCGGCCTGCATTCGCTCGTCGTCGGTCATGTCGCCCATTTGTTCCTTGGCCTTGCCCTTCCACTCCTGGGCTTCATTGCGGATCTTGTCGTCCATACCCATGGCCTTCAGACCTCCTCAAGGCTCGGTTACTGCGGGAATTACCCCGGCCTCGCCCCGCTAACCTCCGGTGCGCCTGGATAAATCGGGCAAATCGCGCGAGCGATCCGGATTGTCGGAGCGGGGTGGCACGATCCGGGCATGAGCGTCCGAGACGACTACCTCGCCACCGCCGCGGTGGCGGCTGCGTTCCTCGCGGAGCCGGTGGTGGCCGGCCGCTGGGCCGAGCCGAGCGCGCTGGCCAAGCTCAGCACCGGCGGGCTGGCCGCGCACCTCTCCCGGCAGATCGTGCTCGTCCCGGGCATCCTCGGGGCGGAGCCGTCCGCCGATCCGCCCATCGATCTCGTCGAGCACTACAACCGGGTCAAATGGCGCGGAGCCGACCTGGACGACGAGGCCAATCTGAGCATTCGGCAGAGCGCGGAGGACATGCTCTACGGCGGTGCTTCGTTGATCGCGACGCAGGTCGCGGGCGCCATGTCGGTGCTGCCCGATCTCGTGCTCGGGCGTCCTGACGGCGGTGTTCGGGTGCCGTGGACGGGCTGGACCCTCACGGTGGACGGTTTTCTGACCACCCGGCTGCTGGAGCTGATCGTGCACACCGACGATCTGGCCGTCAGCGTGGGAGCAGCGACACCGGAGTTCCCGTCGTCGGCGGTCCAGACGGTGGTCGACCTGCTGTCCCGGCTGGCCGTGCAGCGGCACGGGGCGGTGAGCGTCCTCCGCGCGCTCAGCCGGGCCGAGCGGGCCCCGGCGACGATCGCGGCGATCTGAGGGCGCGGTCGGGCTCGTCAGAAGCCGAGCAGGGCGGCGAGCTGGGCGATGCCGGGCAGGCGACGGGCACCCTTCGGGTCGGCCTCCACCGTGGTCACATCGGCCACGACGACGGTGACGTTGTCCGGCGCACCGGCCTGGAGCGCCAGCTTCACCAGTTGCTCGGCGGCCTGCTTCACCTCGGGGTGGGTGTGCAGGGCGTGGGCGATGCTGTGGTCGGTCACGATGTCGGAGAGGCCGTCGCTGCACAGCAGGAACCGGTCGCCGGGGCGCACCTGGACGGTGGAGCACGCGGTGGTGAAGTCCAGCCCCTGCACCGACTGCGTGATGAGGGACTTCTGCGGATGGTGGCGCGCGTCGTCCTCGCTGAGCACCCCACGGTCGATGAGGGTCTGCACGTAGGTGTCGTCCTTCGTCAGCCGGCGCAGCTCGCCGTCCCGCAAGAGGTACGCCCGGGAGTCGCCGACGTGCGCGACGGTCACCTCGGCCGCGTCGTCGGCGTCGGCGGAGAGCAGCACGGCGGTCATCGTCGTGCCCATGCCCTCCTTCAGCGGGTCGTCGACGGTGGCCTGATAGATCTCCCGGTTCGCCGTCATGAGGTGATCCAGCAGCGTCCGGGCCGGGTCGTCGCCGAGGTCGGCGGTTTCCAGACCGGCCAGCTCCCGGATCACGATCGCACTCGCGTCCTCGCCCGCGGGCGCCCCGCCGACCCCGTCGGCGATCACGAGCAACCGCGACCCGGCGTACGCCGAGTCCTCGTTGTTCGCCCGGATCAGCCCGAGATCGGTGAGCAGTACGGAACGTAGGGCGAGACTCATCCCTCAAGGGTGCAGGCAAGGATGGTCAGATGTCTCTAGGCATTAGTACGTAATTTCTCGCAGACCCCGCTCGGCCGTGAGAGAAATGTGCGGCAACCGTATCCTTTGGGCCGTGAACCCGGTGCCGATGGTTGGGCGCGCCGACGAACTGCGAGAGATCGTCGGCCAGTGGAGGCGCGCGGTATCGGGAGATTTGTCGGGTACCGGGGTGGTCGTCCTGACCGGCCGGCCGGGCGTCGGCAAGAGCCGCCTGGTGGCGACCGCGGTCGAGGCCTTCGATCCCCGCCCGGCGACGGTGCTGACCGGCACCGCCCGGCTCCACTCACCGGCCCCCTACGACTGGCTCGCCGCCGTGCTGAGCGGGCGGGACACGCGTACGCTGCCGGTCCCGGCCGACGGTCTGGCCTGGCTCGCCCAAGACCCTCAGGCCCCGACCGAGCGCTACGCGCCCGACGCGCTCCTGCGGCTCGCCGTACGCACAGTGCGCGCCCTGGTCGGCGAAGGCCCCGCCGTCCTGATCGCCGAAGACCTCCACGCCCTCGACCCGGCCAGCCTCAGCCTGATCGCCGAACTGGCGGCCGCCCCGGGCATCCCGGCGCTCCTCATCGTGACCAGCCAACCGGCCGAAGCCGCGGTCGCCCGGCACCTCGTCGCGCGTACGCTCGCCCGCCTGTCGGGCGCGCCGAACGCCGTCCGGCAGCACCTGGGACCACTCGGCCCGGAAGGCGTCGCCGAGATCCTGGCGGCGGCCCACCCCGGACTGCCGGACGCCGAACGACTGGGCCTCGCCGTCTGGCGGCGTACGGGGGGCAATCCCTATCTGCTCAGCGAGCTGCTGGCCACCACGGCCGGCCGCGGCCTGGCCGCGCTGGCAGCCGAACCGGCCGGGCCGGAAGCGGACGAAGTCGAACTCACCGCCCGGGAACTCCAGGTGCTGGAATGCCTCGTCGCCGGGATGTCCAACAAGCAGGTCGCCAAGTCGCTGGACATCTCGATCCGGACGGTCGCGGTGCACGTGTCGAACCTGCTGCGGAAGACCGGGTCGTCCTCGCGTACCGAGGCGGCTTTATGGGCCGTCAAGCGCCCCTGACGCCGCTCGGCTGTTCGTGATCATTGCGTCAGCCATGCTGTTTACTCGGGCATTTCGGCGCGCGAAACCGCATGGCTGACGCAATGATCATGC
>JABFYB010000132.1 GCA_013361475.1 Hamadaea sp. | reverse complement strand
GGCCTTACACTGCGCGCTATGGGGATCTTCCGGAGCTTGTTTGGGCGGCCTGACCCGGTCGTGGCCCTCGCACTCGACCCCGATTCGGGGCCAAAGTTCGTTGTTGACGCCGACAGCGTTCCGCCTGAGGTGTTCGGGCTGACGTCGTACGCCGACCCGATTGCGCCCGCTCCGAGGGTGGATCGGCGCTCTGCGATGCAGGTTCCGGCCGTGAAGCGGTCGCGTGACCTGATCGCGACGGCGATCGGCGGGCTGCCTCTACAGACGTATCGGCAGATGAACGGCGCAACGGTCGGCGTCACGACCGCGCTGCTCGAGCAGCCCGAGCCCGACGTACCCCGTACCGTCACCATGGCGAATACCGCCGAGGACATGTTCTTCGAGAAATACGCCTGGTGGCGGGTGATCGAGCGTGACGCCAACCGGTGGCCGCTCAAGGTCCGCCGGCTCAACCCGCGATCGGTCGACACCGGCCGCGGCGACAACAAGGTGTGGTATCGCAAGGACGGCACGACCCAGGGCGAGTCGTGGGAGTGGATCCCGGACGAGGATCTGATCCGGTTCGAGTCGCCCAACGATCCGTTCCTCGTGGCCGGTGCCCGTGCGGTCCGTACGTCGCTCCAGTTGGATGCCACCGCGTCGCAGTACGCCGCCGAGCCACAGGCGCGGGAGTACTTCACCCCGAAGCCGGACGCCGAGCCGATCAATGAGGACGAAGTACGGAAGATCCTCACCGACTGGAACAACGGCCGGCGGACCAATGCGACTGGCTGGGTGAACGGGGCGCTCGACCTTCACGCCGGAAACCTGATCAGTCCGCGGGATCTCCAGCTCGCCGACGCCCGGCAGCACGCGGTCTTGGAGATCGCGCGCGCGGCCGGTGTCGACCCAGAAGAGCTCGGCGTCTCGACCACGAGCCGGACGTATGCCAACCAGTTCGACCGGCGCAAGGCGTTCCTTGACTTCACGCTCGGCGGCTACCTGCTCGCGATCGAGGGCCGGTTGTCGATGGGGGACGTCACGCCGCGCGGCCAGTACGTCAAGTTCAACCTGGACGCGTTCCTGCGGTCCGACACCGCAGCCCGGTACGCCGCATACGCAGTCGGCCTGTCCAACAAGTTCATCACTGTGCCCGAGGTGCGGGAGCTCGAAGACCTCCCCGCACTACCCGAGGAGGAGACCGTGCAGGAGCCGACCAACGACAACGTGGTGCAGATGCGCCCGCCGGCAGCAGCAGCAGGCCACGGCGTGCAGCTCTCGGCCGACGCCGGGCTCACCATGAGTACCCACGCCGACCAGAGGTTCGAGGTCGACCTCGACAAGCGCACGATCTCCGGGCTCGCGATGCCGTACGGCGGAGCTCAGGGGTTCCATGAGGGGGTCGCGTACGAATTCAGCAAGGGGTCGATCAAGGTCCCGGCTGATCCGTCGCGCGTCAAGATGTTCGTGCAGCACGACCCCAACCGGGCGGTCGGCTACGCGACCAAGCTCGAGGACACCGACGACGGCCTGTTCGTGTCCTTCAAGATCGCCGCCACCCCGGCCGGCGACGAGGCGCTTCTGATGGCCGACTCGAAGGTCTGGGATGGTCTGTCCGCTGGGTTCCTGCCCGGCAGCAAGTTCCGCACCACGAAGAACGGCGCGCAGTTCGCCGTTGAGGCTCCCATCCGGGAAGTCTCGCTCTGTCCGTCCCCGGCGTTCGAAGACGCACGGGTCTCCGCAGTGGCCCTCACGGCCGACAACGAAGGGATCATCACCATGACCGACACCACGGTCACCCCGGCCGCGCCCGCGCCCGAGACCGCCGTCGCGGACCAGGTCGCCGCCGAGCTCGCCAAGTACGGCCTGAAGCCGGGGCAGACGCTCCAGTTCGACGCCGTCACCAAGGCGATCGAGGACGGGTTCGCCAACCTCCAGGCGGCAGCCGCCGGCCCGACCGCGGTCCCGGCCGTGCCGGGCTCGAACACCGCGCAGTTCGCCATCAACGAGGAGCTGCCGTACCGATTCAACGCGTCGACCCGCGGCGAGTTCGGGTTCGTGGAGGATCTGCGCGACATGCAGCACGGCAACGCCGCTGCCAAGCAGCGCTTGGAGACCTTCCTCGAGGAGGTCTGGAACACCCCGGCGTTCGCAGTGAGCACAACGAACGTCGCGTCGTTCAACCCGGTGCAGAACCGGCCGGACATGTACGTCCCGCAGCTCGACTACCAGCGCCCGCTGTGGGAGTCGGCGAGCAACGGTGTGATCGACAGCATCACCGCGTTCACGATCCCGAAGTTCTCCAGTGCCTCGGGGCTGGTCGGCACCCACACCCAGGGTGTTGAGCCGACGCCAGGCGCGTTCGCTGCGACCGTGCAGACGGTCACGCCGAACGCGATCTCGGGCAAGATCGAGATCAACCGGGAGGTGCTCGACCAGGGTGGCTCCCCGCAGACCGACACGATCGTGTGGCAGGAAATGCAGCGCGCCTACTGGGAGGGCATCGAGACGAACATCGCCGCGATGCTCAACTCGCTGTCGGCTGCCACGCTGTACACCGGCGCTGAGATCAACCTCGCCGGCGCGGTGGACGCGGCGCTCGACACGGCGCTCACCAACCTGTTCGCCGACCTTCAGTACGTGCGGGGCGGCAACCGGTACACGGCGTTCGTGGCGGACGGGTCGCTGTACAAGGCGGTCGTGGCGGCGAAGGACACCGCCGGCCGCAAGCTGTACCCGATGCTCGGCCCGACCAACGCCAACGGGCAGGTCGAGCCGGTGCTCGCCGCGGCCAACGTGCTCGGCCGGACCGTCCGGCCCGCGTGGGCGCTTGGCTCCGGCAACGACAAGAACAGCTACATGTTCGTGCCGAGCTCGGTGTGGGCGTGGGCGTCGGCCCCGAAGCGGTTCACGTTCGAGTACCAGGTGAAGAGCGTGGACATGGCGATCTGGGGTTACGCGGCCTCGGCCGTGCTGCGCAACACCGACGTCGCCCGGATCGACTACACGACCGCCGACGTCTGAGCCTGAGCGCTCACCTCGGCCCCGGCCCCTCACCTCGAGGGGCTGGGGCTTTGGCCAGTCAGTACCGATTGAAGGGATCAGCAGTGAGTGACGAGAAGCGGGAGATCCCGCAGAGCGACGAGTACGGCACCCCCAACGCGCAGGCGTACGACGAGCACGGGAACGTGCGCCCGGCTGACGGCCGGTGGCTCGGGGACCGCAACGACGACCTGAGCGCCGCCGAGCGGGTCGAGATGCGCGAGGGCGAGATCGCCGACGCAGACGCCGAGCTTCAGGAGCGCATGGCCGAGGCCAACAACCCCCCGGCCGAGCCGACCGGACCGGACGACGGGCCCGAGCCTGCCGCCGAGCCGGAAGCGCAGCCTGAGCCCGACCCGGGCCCGCAGGAGCCGCTGGTGGCCAACCCGTCGCTGCCCGAGGACCCGTACGCCGAGACGTCGTACGCCGACCTTCAGCAGGCGGCCAAGGCGCGCAACCTCAACGCGGGCGGTACGGCGGACGAGATCCGGGCCCGGCTCAACGCGGCCGACGCCGACGCGAACTCGGGGATCACCCCGACCGAGCAGTAGCGGGGAGGCGGTCACAGTGTGGGAACCGGACTACATCACCGCAGACAACCTCAAGCTCCTGATGGATGTTGAGGACGCGGTTGACGACTACGCGATCGGTCTCGCGATCACGGCCGCGTCGCGTGCGGTCGATAGGCACTGTGGCCGCCAGTTCGGCAAGACCGACACCCCGGTCGCGCGCGTGTTTCAGGGGTTCTGGGACTACGGGTCGGGCGGGTACGCGGTCGACACGCTCGACTTCATGACGACGGTCGGCCTCGTGGTTGAGGGCTCGGCGGTGATCCCTTCGTCGGCCTACACGTTGACGCCGCGCAACGCCGAGGCGGACGGCCGGCCGTACGACCGGATTCTGCTCGCGTCCGGTGGCCGCGTCGGAGATGTCACCGTCACCGCTACGTGGGGCTGGACCGTCGTACCGAAGGCGGTCGAGCAGGCGACGGCGATCCAGGCGCTGCGGTTCCTGAAGCGCAAGGATTCCCCGTTCGGTGTGGCGGGGTCGCCGGACGCGGGGTCGGAGCTGCGGTTGCTCGCCAAGGTCGACCCGGACGTCGCCGTTGCCCTGGGCCCGTACAAGCGGATGGGGGTAGTGGCGTGAATCTCGACGCGGTCATGGACGAGGTCGCCGGCAAGCTGGAACCGGTTCCCGGGCTGCGCGTCACGGCCAACCCGGCGGACAAGGTCTACCCGCCGCACGCCGTGGTGTCGCTGCCCGAGATCACGTTCGATGAGATGTACGGGCGCGGTGGTGACCGGTTCACGCTGCCGGTGGTGCTGGCGGTCGGCAAGGTCATCGATCGGGCCGCACGCAAGAAGCTCGCGCCGTACGTCGCCGGTACCGGCCCCAAGTCCCTCAAGCAGGCGCTTGAGGGCACCGACGCGGCCCCGCAGGAGTACGAGTCGTGCGACTCGCTCCGGGTCCAGTCGATCAGTTTCGACACATACGCCTGGGGTGCGATCGAGTACCTCGTGGCGATCTTCACACTCGACATCGCAGGGGACGGAGCCTGACCCATGGCACGCAAGCACGGCAAGCTGACCATCATCAAGGTCGGGGCGAACGACATCTCGGCGTTCTGCAACTCCTCCGAGATCACGCGCTCGGCCGACACTCACGACGTGACGACGTACGGCAACAACTCCCACCGCAAGGACGGGGGGCTGCTGGATGGCGGGTTCAAGGCGTCGGGGTTCTACGACAACACCGCGGCCACTGGTCCGCGGTTCTCGGTCATGACGGGGATCGGTACGACGCAGGCGATCACGCGGCAGGTGGAGGGCACCGGCACCGGCAAGCCGCAAGAGGTGTTCAATGCCGTGCTGACCAGCTACGTCGAATCGAATCCGGTCGCCGACATGATCACGTGGTCGGCCGAGTGGGAGATCGACGGCGACGTCACCACCACCGCGCAGGCGTGATCTACTGCGCGACCCGCACCACTCACAGGAGGCAGTACCGATGACCGATGTGGACCTGAAGAACGCACTGTTGGCCGGCGAAGCCGACGAGGTGACCGAGGAGTACCGGGACGTCCCGACCAAGGTCGGGGCGGTCCGTGTCCGGGGGCTGACCCGCGGCGAGGTGCTCCGGCTCAACGGCTCGCGCGACTCCGGCGAGATCACGGCCGAGACGTGGGAGCGGCGGGTGTTCGCGCTCGCGCTGGTCATCCCGAAGATGACCGAGTCCGAGGTCGAGGTGTGGCAGGGCAAGAGCAAGGCCAACGGCGTGATCGGTGAGGTCGCCAACGCGATCTACGAGCTGTCCGGCCTCAAGAAGGGTGCCGACAAAAGCGGCGTGGCTGGCACTAGCTGACAACGTCGACGGGATCGAGTTCGAACACTTCCTGGCGACCAGGCTGTCGATGACGGTCGCGCAGATCCGGGCCCGGATGACGCAGGCTGAGTTCGTGCGCTGGGAGATGTACTACGCCCGGGACGCGCAGGCGAAAGAGATGGCGGCAAGACAGACGGGATAGACCATGGCGGACGCGATCCGGGTCGACGGGCTCAACGAGTTCGTGCGGAACCTGAAGAAGCTCGACAGCGATGCTGCGAAGGTGCTCCGGGTCGCGTTCAATGCGGCCGGTGAATCGATCACCGAGGAGGCGCGCGCGAAGGTCCCCACCAAGTCGGGGCGGGCCCGCGCCTCGGTCAAGATGAGGTCGACCCAGACGGCCGCGCGGATCGTGGGCGGGTCGAAGAAAGCGCCGTATTACCCGTGGCTTGACTTCGGCGGCACGACCCCGAAGGGCGGCCGCCGGCCGTTCCTGAAGGACGGCCGGTACATCTACGCAGCGTACTTCCGGCAGCGTGAGGGCATCGCCGCCAAGCTCGAGCTGGCATTGATCAACGCGGCCCAGGCCGCCGGTGTGGAGGTGGACTGACCATGGGTAAGCCACAGGTGACCCTGACGCTCGCGGGTGACTCCTCGAAGCTTCAGCAGGCGTTTGGTGAGGTCGGGGTGTCGGCGAAGCGGATGGCCGACGAGGTGGGCTCGAGCTCGAAGCGGGTCGCGGACGAGACCACCGACGCCTACGACAAGGCCGGCGAAGCAGCCGACAATGTAGACACCAAGTCGATGGGGTTCCGCGACACCCTCACCGGCGTGCAGGACACGATGTCTGGCACCGCCATGATCGCGAAAGGCGATCTGTTCAACGGGTTCTTCACGCTGGGTGCCGGTATCGGTGACCTGGGCTCGGGGTTCTACAACTTCCTGATCCCGGCGATGAAGGCGTTCTCGATCGAGTCGATCAAGGGCGCTGTGAACACCGCCCGGCAGACCGCAGCGGCGGTCGTCCAGAAAGGAGCGATGGTCGCCGGGGCGGTCGCTACGAACGCGATGGCGATCGCGCAGCGGGCCCTCAACCTCGCGATGCGACTCAACCCGATCGGGCTCGTGATCACCGCAATCACGCTGCTCGTGGGCGGGTTCATCCTGGCTTACAAGCGTTCGGAGACGTTCCGCAACATCGTTCAGGGCGCGATGCGCGGCGTGGTGACGGCGTTCCACTGGGTGACAGATGCTGGCGGCCGGATCTGGGAGTTCTTCCGCACGATCGCCCCGAAGATCGGGGGGGCGTTCAAGGGGCTGGCGGGCGTGATCACTGCGCCGTTCCGGATGGCGTTCGACAGTATCCGCTGGCTGTGGAACCACACGATCGGCGGCAAGGGGTTCACGGTGCCGGGCTGGGTGCCGAACATCGGCGGCAAGGGGTTCACGATCCCGTACTTCCACACGGGCGGCGTGGTACCTGGTGGGCTCGGCTCGGAGACTCTCGCGGTCCTCAAGGCTGGTGAGCGGGTGTCTGCGGGCCGCAACGCTGCCGGTGGCGGCGTGGTGATCTTCCGGGCCGAGGGCCAGTACGCCCGGCAGATGCTTCAGATGCTGAAGGAACAGGTCCGGGTCGAGGGCGGCCTCGGCGTGGTGTTCCAGTGAAGAACAACATCTTGGTTGAGTTGCAGGACCCGTTCGGCGGCTGGATCAACGTCTCGAGCTACCGGTACGACCGCGATCCGGTCGCGATCACCCGCGGCCGAGGTGACGGCGACAACACGACTCCGCCAGCAACCGCGAACTTCACCCTGGACAACACCGGTGGCCTCTTCAGCCCGCGTAACCCGTTGTCGCCGCTGCGTGGCCTGATCAAGCGCAACACTCCCGTGCGGATCTCTCGCGGGACCGGTACGCCGGGTCTGGTGGTCAACGGGGCTGGTCGGGCCGAGTGCAACGACTCGGCCGCGCTGTCGTCGGCCGGCGACCTGGACGTCAGGATCGACCTTCAGCCGCTCGCAGGCTCGAGCTGGTCGACGGCGTCGTTCGACCTGGCGAGCAAGTTCGACTTCATCGTGAACGCGCTCGGCTGGTCGGCGATGCTGATTGTCGGGAAGATCCGCTTCTCGATGTGGCCCTCAGGCACCAACCCGCCGAACATCACGTCGGAGTCAACGGTGACGCTGGCGGCGGGCAGCGACCGCCGGACGCTCCGGGTCACGGTCGACGTCGACAACGGGGCGGGCGGGAACACCGTCACCTTCTACACGGGGCCGAGCGTCGCGGGTCCGTGGACTCAGATCGGTGCACCGATCGTGAACGCCGGTACGACGTCGTTCTTCAACTCAACGTCGAAGGTCCGGATCGGGGGCGGCTCATCGACGTCGCTGTTCACGCACGGTCACGCTGAGGCGACGTTCTATGCGGCCGAGGTCCGGGCGGGGATCGGCGGGTCCGTTGTGGCGTCGCCGAACTTCGAGGCGCGTCCTCTCGACACCGCGCCGCTGTCGTCCAACGACTTCGCCGACGCACAGGGCAACACGTGGACTCTGGCCGGCACGGTGGGCGCGGCCCGGTATTGGTTCCCTACGACGAACGTCCGGTTCTTCGGGGAGCTCTCCTCGCTGCCACCGCGGTGGGACCCGTCGCACTCGGACAAGTACATCCCGGTGGTCGCGTCGGACGTGCTGCGCCGCTACCAGCAGGGCAAGAAGCCGGTAGGCACTGGCCTGCGCGACTTCGTGCTCAGTGACCAGACGGCACTGTTGTCGTACTTCCCGCTGAGCTCGAAAGAGGGCACCCAGTACGAGCGGAACATCGCGAACACGAACCGGCTGACGTACAACTTCTACAACGAGGCGTTGCCGGACAAGCCGGTGTTCAAGTACGGCGTCGACATGGGGGCCGGCTGGATCGGGTCGGGGATGGAGCTCGAGCGGACCTCGGGCGCGTCCTCGATGCGGGGCGATCAGGTGTCGTGGGATTCGAACGTGGCGTTCGACTTCGTGTGGCAGGCGAACGCGCTCGGGGCACTGTCGGTGTCGCTGCACGACTACAGCGGGGCCATCTGGACGCTGGATCTCAACGACATCTCGGACTCTGGTCTCGCGCAGGTCAGCTACACCGATCCCGGGTCGGGACCGGTCGGGTTCGCGACGTTCGCCGTACCGGAGATCAACGACACCGACATGCACATCGGCCGCCTCCAGATCACGAACAACGGCGCGAACATCGACTACGCCGTGTACGTCGACGGCACCGTCCGCAAGACCGGGACGTGGGCCGGGGCGAACACCAACGGGGCCGCGGTGTTCCGCATCCGGTACAGCCACGCGAACACCGGTCAGGGCGCAGTGAACCTCGCTCACCTGATCACGTGGGCGAACGCGACCGCAGCTCTCATCCCGACCGCGGCCGCTGTCGCCGCGGCCGCTCTGGGCTACGCCGGGGAGACCGCTGGCCGCCGGATCGAGCGCGTCGCGGCCGGCGGCGACCTGCCCATCGCGTTCGTGGGCAACCTCGATCAGACGACCCGCATGGGTGTGCAGTTCGCCGAGTCCCGGCTCGCGCAGATCAGGGATGCCGAGGCGACCGACTTCGGGATACTTGCCACGTCCCGGACAGCGAACAGCTTGTGGTACCGCACTCGCCAGTCGCTGTACAACCAGACCGCGGCTCTCGTGCTCGACTACTCGGCGAAGGTGGTCGCACCCCCGTTCGAGCCGGTGGACGACGACGCGGCGACCCGCAACGACGTCACCGCGACCCGGCGCGACGGTGGGTCGTACGAGATGGCGAGGACGTCGGGGCCGCTGGCCGCGATCGACCCTCCGGTCGGCATCGGCCAGTACGAGGACGAAGTCACGGTCAACGTGGAGACCGACGCTCAGTTGCCCGCTGTGGCGGCCTGGCGGCTGAATTGGGGCACGTTGGACGCGGCCCGCTACCCGTCGCTCTCGATCAACTTCCAGGCGCTGTACGTCGTACTGGGGGCCGCGGCGGCCGAGGCGCTGATCACTCAGGTGCTCGCCGTCGACCTCGGCGACCTCGTCCAGGTGAACAACATCGATGCGGCCGACATCCCCGACGACCTCGAGCTGATCGCGCTCGGCTACACCGAGAGCTTCACCAACCGCACCTGGAACTGGACTGCCAACTGCGGTCCCTACGACCTGTACCGGGTCGCGAAGTTCGGCTCTGGCCGGTACGACGCTGTCGACTGCACGCTCAACGCTGCGATCAACTCCACGGCGACATCACTCGTGGTCAACACGCCAACGGTGATCTGGACAAGGACCGCTACCCCGTTCGACTGCAACATCGGCGGCGAGCGGGTCACGGTCGGTGGCGTGACGGGCACCGGACCGACCCAGACATTCAACCCCGTCACTCGAGGTGTGAACGGCGTCGCGATCGCGCACGCCGCCGGCGAATCTGTGCGGCTGTGGACCACGCCACGGTTCGCGCTCTAGGGAGGGATTGACCATGTCCGGTCTAGACGCGGGCGACGTGATTGTCGCCCCCGGTGACGGCAACGTGCAGATGTTCACCAGCTCGGGCACGTGGAACCGCCCGGCAGGCTTCCGCGGAATCATCGTGGAGTGCCGCGGGTCGGGCGGTGGCGGCGGCGGGGCAGCAGCAACTACTCCAGCCGCTGGAGAGAACTCCAAGGGCGGCGGTGGCGGCCAAGGTGGCTACACGGTGAAGTTCATCCGGGCCGACCAGCTGACGAACTCGTCGTATCCGGTCACGGTCAACCCGGCGGGTGCTGGCGGTGTCGGCAACTCCAACGGCAACAACGGCGGGACTGTGCAGTTCGGTTTCAGTACGCCGGTTGTCGCGAACGGCGGTCTGGGCGGAGCCTCAGCGGGCAAGAGCGCGGCCGCGGGGTTCGGCGCGGCCGGCGGTGCTGGCGGAGCTCCGGGATCGGGAGGAGACCAGCTCGAGGCGGGAGCGCCCGGCGTGCACGGCACCGGCTCGGGAAACCTGGGTTGGGGCGGCAGCGGCGGCGGAGGTGGCGGGGGGCTCGGCGCTACTACAGCCGTTTCTGGAGCGAGCGTGAACGGCGCGGCCGGCCGCAACTACGGCGCTGGTGGCGGTGGTGGTCTGTCGACGTCGGGCGGTGCAGCAGCGAACGGCGGTGCCGGGTCGGCGGGTTACGTCAAGGTCACCACGGTCTACTGAGTTGCTGGGGGCACAAGGAGATGCGACGTGAACGATCTTCCCGCGATCATCGGAGCAATCGGCTTGCTAATCGGTACGGTGTTCGGCGGGATCGCTGCGCTCGACCGGCGGCGTGCCCGCATCTCGACCGAGGTCGCCGAGGAACTGGAGAACTACCAGCGGTGGCGGCCGCGGGTGCGGCGCGGCTGGGCCGAGCTGATGGCGATCATTTCCGAGCTGGGCGGCAGGGTCCCACCGGAGGTCGAGGAGCTCATTCACTTCCCGCCGCCGGCCCCGAATCCCCGGCACTCACGGGAGGAGGAGAACCGTGCTGACGCGTCGTAGCCTGTTCCCCGCTCTGGCCATCCTCGGGGTGCTGCTGGGTGGTGCGGGGCTGGCGATCACCACATTGCAGAAGCAGGACGCCGAGCAGGGGCAGGCCAGCTCTCAGGCCGAGCTGGCCGACCTTGCCTCGAAGAATCGGGCAGCGTGTGTCCGGCTCGGTGCGAACCAGGCGGAGAAGGTGCTGGGGCGGGGGGTGTGTCAGCAGGCGAAGGAGATCGTTGAGCGTCCGGGGCCGCCGGGTCAGCCGGGAGCTCGAGGGCCGATCGGTCCGCAGGGGCCGCCGGGGCCGCAGGGCGTTCAGGGAGCAGCGGGCCCGCCCGGACCCCAGGGCAGGCCTGGGGTGGCCGGTAGCGAAGGACCCATAGGTCAGGTGGGGGAGGCTGGTCCGATCGGGCAGAACGGCGCACAGGGCCCCACGGGTGAGACCGGCCCAAAAGGCGAGACCGGCCCGGAGGGACCGACCGGGCCGCAGGGGCCGCAAGGGGAGACCGGAGCTACGGGACCCCAGGGGCCGGAAGGACCGCAGGGGTCCCCTGGGCCCGCTGGGCCGCCTGGGCCGACGTGTCCTGACGGGTCGACGCTCCAGAAGCAGCACGTGGTCACGACTGAGGCCCCAACGGGGGTGTGGATCGTAGCCTGTGTCTTGGATGACCAGAACCCCTAGGAGGCGGGTATGCAACAGGTGATCACCTGGCGAGGACGCCGGTTCAACCAGCGCACTATTGACATGCTCCAGGCGGTCGAGCGGATCTGCGGGTTCCCGCTCGTACTGGCTCAGGGCTCGTACAACAAGGGCGTCACCCAGTCGGCCGGCACCCACGACGGTGGCGGCGCGGTCGACATTGACGTTGAGGCGTACAGCCCGGCGAAACGCCTGATCGTCGTACGGGCGACCCGCATGGTCGGGTTCGCGTCATGGTTGCGGACCCCAGCGCAGGGCAAGTGGAAGCATCACGTGCACTGCGAGGCGGTCGGCGACCCCGACCTATCACCCCAAGCCCGAACCCAGGTGCAGGCGTATGAGAACGGGTTCAATGGGCTGGCGAGCAACGGCAAGGACGACGGCCCCAGGGACTGGGTCGGCGTCACCTGGGAGAAGTACCGAGCAGCACAGGAGGAGTTCACCGTGAGCCAGTTTCAGGATCTGATCGATGAGACGAAGCGTCAGGGAGACGCGACCCGGCAGGAGGTTCGCCGGCAGGCGATCTGGGCGATGCGGTACGGCGTGCAGACCGAGGACGAGCGCATCCGGGCGGACGCCGCGTTTGACGAGGTGATCGAGAAGGGCGGCACGCTCAAGGAGGCTCTCGCCGCGCTTCAGGCGGTCATGAAGCCGATCGCCGACGACCTCGAGAAGCGGGCCAAGGCCAATGGCTAGGATCGCCGCCGCGCTTCGCCGCCGGCCAACTCGCCTCTACGTGTACGGGCTCCTCGGCCCCGGGTTCATTCTCGCGACGTCGTATGGGCTGATTACTGCCGACAAGGCCGCGCTGTGGATCTCGCTCGGCGGCGCGCTCCTCGTGGTCGGTGGGGCTGAGCTGGCCCAGACCAAGACGACCCCGCTCGCCGACCCCCGCACCCGCGACGGCCAACCGGCGTACCTGCGCCCCGATACGCTGCCCGAAGTCGACAGCGAAAGGTGGACCTGATGGCCCAGCACGGTATGCACCGCACCGAGTACACGATCGACTACGACCGCGGCGTGATCGTGTGCGGTGTCTGCGGGAAGGACGGGGCAACGATCCCGCCCGAGTGGTACGAGCACAACACCGATGTCGAGGGCGAGGACGCCGCGGCCGGCGACGCCGACCAGGCGTAACCTGAGATCACCCTCGAGTGAACAGCACGAAACCCCCGGGTCGGTGGCCCGGGGGTTTCGTGTTTTCAGGAGGCGTGCACCGATGGCGATGCCGCGCTCTCGAGACTAGCGGCGCTTGCCATCCTTGCTGAACTTGTAGAGCCGCGATCCGCGTTTCGGGGTCTTGCCCTCGGCGCGTTGGGCGGTGCGTTCGCCCTCGCTGGCCTGCTTGACCCGCTTGAACTTCGCGACCTTCTTCGGGTCGAACTTCTCGTCTGCCATCAGTCCGCTACCTCAATCCGAATCGTGGGCTTCCACAGCCCGTTGTCCCCAGCCCGCCACGTCACGTCGCACGTCGAACCGACGAACGTCTTGGTGCCGGCCTCGAACGCTTCCTTGATCCACTCCTCGACCTCGCGGACGGGGACGGTGATCACCGGAGCTTCCATCAGTGGCTGCCTCGCTTTCCGCAGGTGCATCGACCGGAGTGGTCGACGTCGTGGATACAGCGCTTCCCGCACGAACACGTCCCTCGGCAGCGGGACCGCCCGCCGAGGTTCAGTAGATCTTTCAGCTTGCCCATAGGGACTCCCGTACGAGGTGTTTGATCGCGGTGGCCCCTTGCTGCGGGACCACGCCGTTGCCGAGCATCTTGAGCTGATCTGGGCGACGGCGATGTCACCGTGGATCAACTGCCGCCACGGGCGGCCTACGTGCTTGCTGCGTTTTGTCATCGTTGCCTCCTGAGCGATCAAGCGGTGTCTGGCACAGGAACCTAGCTGACGACTGCGGGATGTGCAAGTGGTTGCACGCTTCGCCATCCTGTGTGTATGGTCTGCGGCATGCCAGACACCCTAAGCGGCCGAGTCGCCGCCAACCTGCGCGGCGAGCTCGCACGCCGCAACCTGACCCACGAGGAGTTCGCCGACCGCGCCGTGACCAGCCGGCAGGCGATCACCAACAGGTGCCTCGGCCGGACCCCGATCTCCCTGGATGAGCTCGAGCTGTACGCCGAGCTCCTCGAGATCGAACCGTCCAAGCTCCTCAACGACTGACCACCCACCAACCCGCAACACAACACCAGGAGACGAACACCCATGAGTGACCAGAACGACTACGGCTACGGCCGTGACCAGCGCGGCCCCTACAGCACCCCCGAGCGCCGCCCCTTCCACCAGGGCGGGCACGTGCCGCCACCGGTGCCAGTCGGTCGACCGGCCAAGCGGCCCGCCAGCAAGCTCGTGATCGCCGTCGTGAGCTTCTGCATGCTCGGGATCGTCGGCGTGGTGTCCTGCACCGCGGCGATGTTCAATGGCGCGATCGGCGCGGCGAACCGGGCGGACAGTGCCCCGCAGGTCGCCCCGCCGGCCAGCGAGCCCGGCCCGCCCGTGCCTTCCACGAAGCCGGTCGAGAAGGCTCCGACGCGCGGTCTGCGTGACGGGATGCTGTTCGTCGGCAAGGACGTGTTTCCTGGGACGTACAGCACGACGGTGCCGGATGGTGCGGTCGGCTGCTACTGGGCCCGGTTGAAGGACACGGACGGCGAGTTGGAGTCGGTGATCGCGAATCACGTGGCGATGGCGGGGCCGATCTCGATCACGGTGAAGAAGTCGGATTACGCGGTTGAGGTGCGCTGTGAGGGCGCGAAGTGGACCAAGCGGTGAACCGCAACCCGACCGCCATGACGGTCACCCGTGATCTGGTCGACTACCACCACCGCACCGAGGACGACCCGGCCGAGTGCGAGGCCTGGGACTCGACCCTCAACCAGTGGCCCGGCTTGCGGCACCTGATCGAGAAGGCGGCCAAGGTCCGTGAGCGGGTCGAGGACTCGGTCCACACGCCGGGGCCGGTAGGTCCGGACCCCGATGTTGACCCGGCTTACAGCGCGGGCCGCGTCGACTTCTCCGAAATGCTCACCCAGGACTGGCAGTGGTCCATCAAGCACCGCCTGGACGCGCTCCTCGGCCGCCCGTACACGTCGACCCAGGTCGCCGCGTTGCTGCCCGCCGACGTCGCGCTCAGGCTCACTGATCGGATCGAGCACGTGATCGAGGAGCGGGTCCGGGCCGAGATCGACCGTATCCAGGATGACATCACGAACGCGACTGCCGAGACGCTGGCCCGGATGGCGGCGTCTGCCGACGAGAAGCTGAAGGAGCTGCGCAATGAGCGTTACAAGCCGACCCGTCTCAGTTGATCTCTACCTCGGGGACTGGGAAACGCTGGTGGGAGTGCTGAGTGCTGGCGGGCCTATCAGTCGCCGACTCGCCAAGCAGGTGCACGCCCAGCTCCCGGGCCCCGCCCCCACCGGTCTGGGTGCCGTCGTACGGGCCCGCCGCGACAGTGACCCGCTCGACAGCGAGCCTGAGGTGTGGATCCTGACCGGCCCCGAGACCGAAGAGACGCCCTTCCCGTGGTTCTGCCACCGCCGTAGGTGGTGGCTCGACTCGTGGAACCTGCGCGTCACCGAGGTTCTGTCGCCAGGGCTTGACCAGTGACCGCCCCGCGCCTGAAGCGGAACAACTTCGGGTCCGGCGGCCACGCCTACCGGGTCGACTGCAACTGCCCCGGCCGCTACCGCAAGACCGACCCGCATAAAGCCACTGGCGTCACCACCGCCCTCGGAGCACTCGCGAAGCCCGGGCTGACCGGGTGGGCAGGGCGGGTCACCGCCGAGTACGCCGTCGACAACTGGGACGTGCTGACGCACCAGCCGCCCTCGGAACGGCTCGAGACGCTCAAAGGCGTGCAGTACCGGACCAAGACGCGGGCCGCGATGAAGGGCAACGAACTCCACGCCACCGCCGAGAAGCTCGTACGAGGCGAAGACGTCTACGTGCCCGACGAGGCGCGGGCCGAAGCGAACCGGCTCGCCCGGTGGCTCGACCGCGAGGAATACGTCGGATGGGGCGGCGAGGTCCCCTGCGTGAACCTCGAGCACCGGTACGCCGGGACGCTCGACAACGCCGGAGTCCTCGGCCGGCGCGGGCTGACCGCTCTGGTCGACTTCAAGCGCACGAACCGGATCTACGAGGAGAACGTCTACCAGCTCGCCGCGTACCGGTACGCCGACCTGTGGCAGCCGGACGGCCCCGCGAGCGAGACCGCGATGCCCGAGTTCGACGGGGCGTTCGTCGTGCACATCACGCCTGACGCGGTCGAGCTGGTCCCGGTCGAGGCGGACCGGTCGGCGTGGACCGAGTTCCTGTACATACTCCAGGTCCATCGGGACATGGAGGCTGCGCGCGACGACTCGCGCATCGGAGCGGCGTTGCCGTCGCTCCCCGACAACGAGGAGGACACACCCGATGGGGAGTGAGCTGGTCTACAAGGGTGACGAGGACGGTCAGGTCGCCGATCTGGTCACGTACCAGGAGGTCGCGAACGAGCGGACGGACGGGTGGATCAACGTGATTCAGCCCGTGGCCGAGCTAGCCGCACAGATCGTGGGGACGGAGTTCGTGCCTGTCGCGATCCGCGAGAAGCCGGCCGCGATCACCGCAGCGATCCTGTTCGGCCGCGAGCTCGAGATGCCGCCCATGCAGTCCTTGGCGAACATCCACGTGATTGAGGGCCGGGCCGCGCTGGCGGCCGAGCAGATGCGCGCCATGGTGTTCGCCGCCGGCCACGAGATCACCTACCCCGAGCTGTCCGGGGTCGAGGTGACCGCGCGGGGCCGTCGCCGCTACTCGGACGGATCGTGGTCCGCGCCGACGACGGTCACATGGAACCGGGCGATGGCCGAGGCTGCCGGGCTGACCGGTAAGCAGAACTGGCGGAAGTACCCGCGAGCGATGCTCGAGGCGCGCGCGACGGCCGAGCTGTGCCGCTTGGTGTTCCCGGACGTGACGCACGGTCTTCCGTCTGCGGAGGAGCTCGAGGATTGCGGAGC
>JABFYB010000377.1 GCA_013361475.1 Hamadaea sp. | reverse complement strand
CGGCCGCTGAGCCACTCGTGGAAGTACGCGATCTCCGCCTTGCGTTCCGGTGGTGGGTAACCCAGCACTGCCCGGTCGCCACGGACGACGGCGGCGTTGGCGGTGAACACCATGTCGGGGCATTGCGGCGCGGAGGGTACGTATTCGACGCGGCGGCCGGCCCGGCGGTGCGCGGCGACGATCGCATCGTGCTCGGCGACGGCCGCATCCAGGTCCGGCTGGACCTCCGTGTGCATGTACGGGTTGATCTCATAGTCGATGCGGAAGTGGGCGGCGTCGGACACCAGCAGTTCGTTGTTCATCGGTCTCTCCATTGTGGTCGGTTATCAGTGGTGGAGCGCAAAGCGACTAGGGAACGCCCTCGGCGGGGATGCCACGCCATCGCGTGCCGGGTGTCAGGTGCTCGCCCTTCATCAGCAGGGAGAGCGGACCCAGGCTGACGTCGTCGCCGACGACAGTGTCGTAGAGCACGATCGATCGCGTGCCGATGCTCGCGCCGGGGCTGATCGTGACGAACGACATCTTCATCACCCGGTCCTCGAACAAATGCGTCTGCAGCGACACCTCGACACCGACCGTCGCGTCATCGCCGATCTCGACCAGGTCGTGCTCGGTGAGATAGGTGGTGCCGATCCAGGTGCGCCGTCCGATGCGGGCCCCGAACCAGCGCAGCACGGGCGGCAGGAACGGCGTACCGACAAGCAGCCCGACACCGGCGGGCACCGCGGCCGCCTCGTAGAGCCCGGTGACGAATTCCGAGCGCCGCACGAACGGACTCCACAGCGGTTCCACGCGCGGACGGTAGGTGCCGATGATGTTGCGTTTGGTCGCCGCGCAGAACGCGATCACGGTGACACTGGTGCCGATCGCGACCAGCGGGGACACCAGCGCGGGAACAGGCAGGTCACGGCCGTTGGCCAGCCACGACAGCACGAACAGGTAGAGGTAGATGCCCGCACCCAGCATCGACGCGGGCAGCGTCGCGCGGAAGAACTCGATCGCCAGCCGATGGGCCAGCACCCTGCGCGGCGGGCGGTAGGTCTGCGCCTCCGAGAAGGAGCCGCTGTCCTGGCGGACCGGCAGGTACATCGCGGGTGAACCCAGCCATGACGTGCCCGCCGGGACGCCCGCCGGCGGCGGCAGCGTGCCGACGCCGATCAGGGAACCGTCGCCGAGCCGCGTGCCGGATGGGACGAACGCCGCGTTGCCGACGAACGCCCGGCTGCCGACGGCGGTCGGCAGGAACGCTATGCGGCCGTTGGCGAACGTGGCCGCCCCGACGCTGGCCATGTCGGCGACGAAGCTTTCCGGCCCCAGCGTGAGCAGATCCGGGTCCAGATGCGCGGCGGTGGAAACTTCGGACCACGCCCCGACGCGGGCGCCGAGCATCCGCAGCCACGGCACGGTGTAGAGGGTCGCGTACAGGGAGTTGGTGAACATGAGGCTGAACTCGAGCAGCTTGTCGGCGACCCATTTGCGTACGCCGAGCCACGATCGCGCGCAGTGGATGCCCAGCGGCGCCCGCGGCAGTACCAGCCGTTTGCCGATCGCGACCACCGCGCACACGGTGAGGACGTAGACCGGCCCGGCGGGCACGGTGGCCAGCAGCCCGGCCAGGGTGCCCCAGTTCAGCAGCGCCCACCACACCAGGGCGACGCTGGGCAGGATCATGACGATCGCACCGACCTCCAGCCCGATCAGGCCCAGCACGGCGGCGAGGATGTGGTGCGGCCACCAGCCACGGCGCGGAGGCTGCATGGCGAGCATGGCCTCCACGACGCGGTTGATCTCCTGCGCCGGTGTCGCCGGCGACCCCGACCAGCGAGCACCGTCGGGGACGGCTTCGCCACGGCTGAGCACCGACTGCTCGCCCAGGCCCGCGTTCGCGCCCACTGCGGTGCCCGGCTCCAACACGGTGTTGGCCCCGACGAACGCCTGCCGGTCCACGGTGATCGGGGCGACGATCAGCCACCCGTCCTCCACCTGCCAGGGGCGCAGCGCGACGCCGTATCCGATCGAGGCGTCGGCCCGGATGTCGATCAGCGTGGGCAGGCTGATCGCACTGGTCGCGATGGTGGTCCGCGGGCCGATCCGGGCCCCGAGCAGTCGCAGATAGACGCCCATCAGCGGGGAGCCGCTGAGCACCGGCAGCGGCCCGATCGCGAGCAGCATGTTCAGCGCCCAGAGCCGGACGTACGTCGGGCCCCACAACGGATATCGTCCAGGCCGGATCCCCGCGGCCAGCGGGCGCGCGAGCAGAGCCGGGACCAGCCAGCGTACGCCGAGGTAGCTGACGAGGGTCGCGGTCATCAGCTGGATGAGCACGCCCACCGACACCTCGCCGTTGTTACGGGTGTAGACGTAGGAGACCGGCAGCGTGATGAGCAGCGACAGCAGGTAGATCGCGGCCGCCTGGCCGGCGCCGGCAGCGGCGATCCGCCTGCTGCGGTGCCGCAACGGGGCGGGACGCGGCGACGCGGTCGCGGCGGCCGGCCGCGCTGTTTCGCCGAGGTGCGCGGCCAGGCTGCTGACGGTCGGGTGGTCGTACAGGTCACGCACCGCCGGGCTCGCGCCGACCTTGCGAGTACGCAACATTGACACCACTCGCGCCGCCAGCAGCGAATGCCCGCCCAGGTCGGTGAAGAAGTCGGCGGTCACCGACAGCGCTTGCGGTTCGACGCCGAACGCCTCGGCCCATACCGCGCGGACGTCTATCTCAAGATCGTTCCGGGCGGCCACGACCGGACCGTCGGTGCTCATGAGCCGACGGCCGACAGGAGCGGGCAGCTTCGAGCGATCCACCTTGCCGCTCGGCATCGTCGGCAGGCTGGCGGCGATGTCGATGAACGAGGGCACCATGTAGCCGGGCAGCCGCTCCTGCAACGTGCGGTGCAGTCGCTGGATCAGCGCCTCGTCGCCGTCACCAGGCTCATCGGGGCAGGCAAGGACGATGTAGCCAGAAAGCTCTCGTGGCGCGTCCGGGTCGTCGCCGATGGCCATGAGCGCCACCACTGCCTCCGACACGCCCGCGTCCTCCATGAGCACGCTCTCGATCTCGCCGAGATCGACACGATGGCCGCGGATCTTGACCTCCGCGTCGGCCCGTCCCAGATACTCGATCTCGCCGTCCTCGGTGAGCCGGCCCAGGTCGCCCGTGCGATACAGCCTGGCTCCGGGCGGCGCCGACGGGTGCTCGATGAACCGGTCCGCCGTCAGGTCAGGGCGCCCGACGTAGCCTCGGGCCACCCCGCGCCCGCCGATGCAGATCTCGCCCACCTCGCCATCGGCGACCGGGCGTCGCTGCTCGTCGAGCAGGACCGCTGAGTAGGTGGGCAGCGGTTTGCCGATCGTCACCGGACGTCCCGGCCGCAACTCGCTCCAGATGGCCGTCACCGTGGTCTCGGTCGGGCCGTACGTGTTGAGGATCCGCCGGCCAGGACGACCCCACCGCTCGACCAGCTGCCCAGGGCACGCCTCCCCGCCCACCATCAGGCCGCGGATGCGCGGCAGGTCACGGGGGATCGTTGCCAGCAGCGTCGGTACGCAGTAGAGAACGGTGATGGCGGCGTCATCGAGGAAGTCCGCCAACTCCGCACCCAGCCGGCGGGAATCGGTTGGGCCCGCCACCAGCGTCGCCCCGACCGACCAGGTCGGCCAGATCTCCTCGATGGAGAAGTCGAAGGCGATCGTCATTCCCTGATAGACCCGATCGCTGGGGCGCACGTCGTACACGCCGGGCACCACGTCGAGGAAGTTGCAGATGCTCGACTGCGCCACCGCGACGCCCTTGGGCCGGCCGCTGGAGCCGGAGGTGTAGATGATGTAGGCGAGTGGGTCGTCGTCCCCGCCGAGCATCGGTCGCTCGGCAGACGACGCCCGTAGCTCGGCCTCGCACCGGTCGAGGGCCAGGACCGGCCGGTCCAGACCGGTCGTGCGCTCCAGCAACTCCGCGGACGTCAGCAGGAGATCCACATCGGAGTCGTTCGCGATGTAGGCGACCCGGTCGGGCGGGGACTCCGGATCGATCGGCACGAACGCCGCGCC
>JABFYB010000238.1 GCA_013361475.1 Hamadaea sp. | reverse complement strand
CTGTCACGGCGGCACCAACCAGCGCTGGACGTACACGTCGAGTAAGCAGCTGACGGTCTACGGCAACAAGTGCCTGGACGCGAGCGGTCACGGGACGACCAACGGCACTGCTGTGATCATCTGGGACTGCAACGGCCAGACCAACCAGCAATGGAACCTCAACACCAACGGCACCATCAGCGGCGTACAGTCCGGGCTTTGCCTGGATGCGAGCGGCGCCGCGACCGCCAATGGGACGAAGCTCCAGTTGTATGCCTGCTGGAGCGGCGCGAACCAGCAGTGGAGTCTGCGGAGCTGAACCACACCTGCACAGCAACGAGGGGGGCGTGCGAGGCACGCCCCCCTCGTTTGGCTGGATCAGCGAGGTGTGAAGTCCTGGTTCGTGGCCGGTGCGTTCTTGCACTGCCATTGATCGAGCTGCTGGCCGAGCGTGCTGTTGGCGCCGTAGACGTCCAAGCACAGTCCGCTGTTCTGGTTCTTGAAGGAGTACGAACCGTCGGACTGCTGAACCGGCAGCCACAGACTGTTCGGCGCACTGTTCGGCGCCTGCTGGACGATGTTCGGGACACCGGCGGTCGTCGAGCTGTTGGCGACGGCTACGTCGTAGCCCGAGTGCTGGGCCTGCAAGCGGCCATACCCACCGGACACGGGCACGAACTGGAACTGCTGGTTGGCCTGTCCGCCGCACGTCCACTGGGTGACCGCCGCCCCGGCGGCCGTCGATGCCCCGCTGACGTCGAGGCACAGGCCGTTGTTGCCGATCACGAGCGGGTGGTAGCCCGTCGGATACGCTCCGCCGGACGAGCCGGTGGCGAATTGCCACCAGTTCAGGTTGAACAGATAACCGCTGCCGCCCGTGAACCGCAGGTAGAGGTCGTGCGTACCGGTTGCACCGTTGGTGGCGCAGGTGACCGTGGACCACGTCTGCCAGCCGCCCGTACCGGGGACGGCGCACGTCCCCGCGATCGTGCCGGTGGCGCTGTCCAGCCGCAGCTCGATGGAGCCACCGCTGGTTCCGGACGCGACGCGAGCGGTGAAGGAGGACGCGCCGGTGCCGAACCCGACGCCCTTCACCTTGATCCAGTCACCGTTCTGAATCCACCCCACGTTCATCCCGCCCTCGCTCGCGGGTTCGGTCTCGACACCGGACTCCCATGCGATCGTCTCGGCCTCCTGCCGCACGTACGGGTTCAGCACGCCGACTTGGGGCGCGCCGGTGGTCGTCATGTTGATCGTCGGGATCGTGCCGTCGGCGTTGTAGCTGAACTTCTCCACGGCGACGGAGCGGGTGTATCCGCCGCCGCTTGGTAGCGCGCCATTGTGATAGAAGAAGTACGAACCGCCGTTGAAGTCGACGAGTCCGGGATGGTTGGTGAAGCTGGCGCCCTGCGTCGGCATGATCGTTCCCCGGTAGGTCCACGGCCCGGTCGGGCCCGGCGCGGTGGAGTACGCGATGAACTCCGAGCAGCACTTGGCGGCGAACACCATGTAGTAGAGCCCATTGCGCTTGTAGAACCAGGGGCCTTCTTCATAGAGCGTCGGCCGGTTCGCGTCGCCCGTACGGGTGCCGAAGCCCGCTGTCGTGAGCGGAATCTGCGTCGGGCTGCCCGAGTAGGAGATCATGTCGGCGTTGAGCCGCACGTACCACAAATGCGGGTTGCCGTAGTAGAGGTAGGCCTGGCCGTCATCGTCGATGTAGACCGTCGGATCGATCTCCGCGTTCTGGATCAGCGGGCGGCCGAGGGCGTCCCGGAAGGGTCCGGTGGGGGAGTCGGCGACGCCCACCCCGATGGCCTGCGATCCGTTCGACATCCGTACGGGGACATACCAGTAGAACTTGCCGTTGCGATAGACCGCTTGGCCGGCCCACGCGTCGGAGCTCGCCCAGCTGAAGGTGGCCAGACTCATGGGTGAGCCGTGGTCGGTCCAGTTCACCATGTCGGCCGACGACCAGACCCGCCATTCGCGCATCGTGAAGTAGGTGGAGTTGTCTTCATCGTGGCCGGTGTAGAGGTAGACCCGGCCGTTATAGACGAGTGGCGCGGGGTCAGCCGTGTAGATGGTCTGGACGATGGGATTGTCGGCCCGCGCCGGGCCGGGGAGTAGGGCGATCGCGGCGAGCAGGGCAACCGCGACGGTGAAGAGTTTTCGCATGGAAGTCGCCTTCGGTAGGCCGGAGTGTAGGGGCGAGGGCACGGTGCGCCCCTACACTCGCGGGTTCTTGGGGGGAGGGTCAGTTACGCAGGGTCCATTGCTGGTTGGAGCCGCCGGTGCAGGCCCACAGTTGGATCTTGGTGCCGTTGGCGGTCGCCGTTCCGGCCGCGTCCAGGCACAACCCCGACTGCACGCCGGTGATCGTGCCGTTGGCGTTGAGATTCCACTGCTGATTGGCCTGGCCGTTGCAGTCCCAGATGATCGCCGTAGTGCCGTTCGACGTCCCCTGGCCGTTGGCGTCCAGGCACTTGTTGCCGTACACCGTCAACTGCCGGCTCGACGTGTAGGTCCAGCGCTGGTTGGTGTTGCCGTGGCAATCCCACAACTGCACCTGGGTGCCGTTCGCCGTGCTGGAACCCGGCACATCGACACACCGGCCCGAAGCCCCACCCACGACCATCACGTTCTGCCGACTACCCGACGGCGACACCGAAGGCGACGGGCTCGACGTGCTGCCAGTACCGAACTGGGTGAAGAACTTCCACAGCTCAGGCTTGACCCAGCTTCGGGCACCGCTTTCACAGCCGGCACATCCGTCCACCGGACCTTGCTGATGTCCGCCGTCGAACGCGGCCCAGACCACCGGATATCCAGCCCGGCACCCGGAGTACGTCGTGATGATGTGGGTCAGGCTCCCGGCCGCGGGCTCCGGCGCGTTCTGCGGCGTACAACCGTTGTTGCGGACGAACGTGTCCCGCAGCGCGCGCCCGTTCTGGATGTTGTCGCTGACGCCGTGAATGCCCATGTACGCGATGGGCTGCGTACCGCCGCTGCATCCGCTGATGGCTCCCGGCGCGGCGATGGCCGCGACGGCGCGGAACACCGTCGCGCGAGCGCACGCCAAGGCGTAACTCATGGCGCCGCCGTAGCTGAAGCCGACCGAGAACAGCTGCGTCGTGTCGACGCACAGGTCGTTCTCGATCAACCGGATCATGTCGTCCGTGAACGTGACGTCTTCGCCGTTGCTGTTGCCCCAACCATTGTTGAGGCCTTGCGGCGCGACGAAGATCGTCGTGTGGTTGGTGTCCTGCGACAGCATGCCGTAGTACGCCCACGCGTACCCGTCGGTTCCGCCGCCGGCCACCTGATCCATCGTGCCGCCCAGCCAGTGGAAGCCGAAGGCGAGGCGGTGCGGGGAGGTGTTGTCGTAGCCGTCGGGGATCCTGAGGATGAAGCTGCGGCTCTTCCCGCTGCTGGTGATGGTGCGAGTACCACTCGTCAGCGTGGGCACCTTGCCGCAACCGGTGCTGGCGGCGGCGAGGGACGCGTCGGCCGCGAGCGCGGTCTTGCTGACGGCGAAGGCGAATGCGGCTGAGGCGACTGCGGCCGTGAGGGCGATCGTGGCAGCCAGCCACCGGGTGCGTTGCCGCTGGGGTTGGGCGATGTCGGTCATGATCGGGTTCCTTTCGTGGCGTCCGTGGAGACGGTTGTGCCAAGGCCGGGTGCCCGGAACCCGGCCGACCCCGCACCGCTGCCCGGGGCGATGGGGGAGCATCGCCGGCCGTCAGATCGCGACGGCCGGCGACGAGAAAATGGTCAACTGCGAAGGGTCCATTGCTGGTTGGTGCCACCGGTGCAGGACCAGAGCTGGATCTTCGTGCCGTTCGCGGTCCCGGTCCCGGCCGCGTCCAGGCACAACCCGGACTGCACGCCGGTGATCGTGCCGTTGGCATTGAGGTTCCACTGCTGGTTCGTGCCGCCGTTGCAATCCCAGATGATCGCCGTAGTGCCGTTCGACGTCCCTTGACCGTTGGCGTCCAGGCACTTGTTGCCGTACACCATCAACTGCCGGCTCGACGTGTACGTCCATCGCTGGTTCGTGCCGCCGTTGCAGTCCCACAGCTGCACCTGGGTGCCGTTGGTCGTGCTGGCGCTCGGAACGTCCACACACCGGCTGGACTGCGTACCGACGAGTGTTCCGGCCCGGCTGCCGTCGCTGCCCGGTGGCGGCGGCGTGACCAGGGCGGGTGCGGCCGAGACTACGATTGCCCGGTCGAGCGCGACCGCGCCGTCTCCCACAACGCGTACGCGGAGGGTGTGCGTACCTTGTGGAAGGGTTCCGCTGGTGAAAAGTGCGACGTCGGTCCGGCGTGCCGACGCCCGGAAACTCACCGTCTGCTCCGGTCCGGAGTCGACCGATATCGCGGCTGAACCGTGGGCGGGATCCTGAATGCCGTACAGGACGACCCGGTTTCCGGTGAAGGACAGGGTCGCCGTGTTACCGGCGGTGTTGCTCCAGGTGTTGTCCTTGCTGAAGGCCTGGTTGTCCGTGCCGGTCTGCCAAGTGCCGCTGTAACTGAAGCGCTGCCGCTCGTTGACGTCGGTCGGGAAGCCGAAGGCGTAGGAGCCTCCACCTGGGACGACCGGGTCGGTGAACGCGGCGATGTTCACGTTCACATTCGCGGCGGTCAGGCCCGGCGCCGACGCGGTCAGCGTCATCGTGCCGGTTTGTCCGAGTGCGCTCTTGAGGTACACCGCGCCGGTGCCGGCCTCCAGAGTGAGCGGGCTCTCGCCGACGACTGCGCCCGGCCCGGTGAGGGCGAACGTGACGGCGGCGCTGTTCGTGGGTACGACCTGGTTGTTGCTGTCCAGGGCCTTGACCACGACCCGGGTCATGTCGGAGCCGTCGGCCTTGATCGCCGTGTCGTCGGCGGTCAACGTGAGGTGCGTGGCCGCTCCGGGGGTGTAGCGGGTGTCGGTGGCCACGATCTGACCGCCGATCCAGCAGTCCGCCCGCAGCTGTCCCGCCGCGACCGTCAGACCGGTGAACTGGAACAGCGGATGCGGGAGGTTCGTGTACGCGTTGGGGTTGATCCGCCCTCGGGAAACTCCGTTGGCGAACAGCTCCACCTGCTGGCAGTTGCCTGCCACCTGGATGGTGCTGCTGGACACGCCTGGCGTCCAGTAACTGAGGATCGAGACGTACGGCCCGTACAGCGCCGGATCGCGCTGGGAGGCGAACGCCGCGGCGTCGAGTTTCGGGATCCGATAGATGTCCGAGACGCCGTGGTAACAGGTGTAGTTCTCGCACGACGGGGGTGTGACGAAGGTCGTGTTGTAGTCGAAGGCCGCCCAGCCCATCGCGCCGGAGATGTTCGACTTACCGGCCGCGGTGTTCTGCACGTTGAGGTGTACGCGCATGGTCCCCAGCAGCGCCGACTCCGAATCCCAGGAGCGGACCGGGGCAGTGTGCCCGACCGACTCCGTGATCAGCCACGGCAGTACGGTCGGATCGGTGGCGGTGCCGGAGAAGTCGTTGTAGGTGTAGACGTCCTCCAGGAACTCGCTGCCCTTGAAGTTGCGTACGCCGCCGGTGGGCCGGGACGGGTCGAGCTGGTGCGCCAGGTCGTTGGTGCGGGTGTAGAAGCCGTGGTTGTCGCCGGACTCGTTGATCCGTACGCCCCACAGGACGATCGACGGGTGGTGCCGGTCACGGGTCACCATCTCGCGTACGTTCTCCACGGCGATGTCTTGCCATGCGGTGTTGCCGATGTACTGCCAGCCGGGTATCTCCTCCATGACGAGCAGGCCGATCTCGTCGGCCCGATCGAGGAACTCCGGATCCTGGGGGTAGTGCGACGTACGCACGATGTTGACACCCAGCTCGTTCTTCAGGATGTCGGCGTCCTTGACCTGCAGCCGGTTCGGCGCCGCACGGCCGATGTAGGGGTAGGACTCGTGCCGGTCGAGTCCGCGCAGCTTCAGCGGTTGCCCGTTGAGGTAGAACTTGCCGTCGCTGCGGCTGAACTGGATGGTGCGGATTCCCAGCCGCGTCTTGTGCTCGTCGACGTACGCCGACCCGTCGCGTACCTGGGTGTAGGCCGTGTACAGGTACGGATGATCCGGGTGCCAGGTGTTCGGATTGGCGATGGTGCTGGTGTTGTAGGAGAACTCGGCGGCCGACTGTCCCGGGATGGTCTGGGTTCCGGTGCCGGTCGCGACGACGTTGTTGCCGGCGTCGACGATCTGTGTGACCACGGTGATCGACTTGGCCGTGGAGCTGTCGTTGCGTACGCGGGTGCGGGCGTTGACGGTGTTGAGGGTCGGCGTGGTGAGGAACGCCCAGTCGACGTGCACCGGATCGGTGATGATCATGTTGACGTCCCGGACGATGCCGCCCCACACGTAGTAGTCGATCGCTCCGCCTTCCGGCGGAATGTCGTTGCGGGTCATGGAGTCGACCTTCACCGCGATCACGTTGTCGGCGCCGCCGACGCTCACGTACGGCGTGATGTCGTAGGTGAAGGAGGTGTACGCACCCTTGTGCTGGCCGACCAGGGTGCCGTTGACGTAGACGTCGGCGACCTTGGAGACACCCTGGAACTCGACCGCGATCCGGCGGCCGGCGTACTGGCTGGGCAGAGTGAAGTGGCGGCGGTACCACGAAGCCGGCACCTCGAAGTCGCCCTTGGGGAAGCCCTTGTGCGGGTGGGTTCGGAAGTAGGGCAGGCTGACTGGGACGAACGTGCTCTCGTCCAGGCTCACGCCCTGGCCGGCGCCGTTGGGCATGTCCCCGGCGAACAGCCATTGGGTGTTGAAGTTCAGCACGGAACGGTTCGAGCTCTGCGGTACGTAGACGGCGGCGGCGGCCGGTCGCGGCATTGCGGCCAGTCCCACCACGACGATGCACAGCGCTGTCAGGGCAGCGGCAAGCCTTCGCATGGTGTCTCCCGATGGAGTGGTTCGGCGAGGAACGGGGGTGCTCAGCTCCGCAGAGCCCACTTCTGGTTGCTGCCGCCGGTGCACGACCACAGCTGGATCTTCGTGCCGTTGGCCGTCGCGGTGCCGGCAGCGTCGAGGCACTTGCCCGACTGGACCCCGGTGATCGTGCCGTCGGCGTTGACGTTCCACTGCTGATTGGTCTGCCCGTTGCAGTCCCAGATGATGACCGCGGTGCCGTCGGCGGTCCCTTGCCCGTTGGCGTCGAGGCACTTGGTGCCGTAGACCATCAGCTGCTTGCTCGAGGTGTAGGTCCAGCGCTGGTTGGTCCCGCCATGGCAGTCCCACAACGTCACCTGCGTGCCGTTGGTCGTGGAGGAACCAGGCACGTCGACGCACCGGGACGACGCGTTGCCGACGATCATCACGTTCTGCTGACCGCCGCCGCCGTCGGACTGGACTCCGGCCGAGGTCATGACCGTCCGAGCTGCGGTCGGCCAGGCGCCGTTGGTGACCTGGACGTTGCCGGAGACGGTGTTGCCGTGACCGGGGTCGGTGAGGTTGGTGCTGCCGCCGTCGTACCAGTTGTTGGTCAGCGTGACGGTGCCGGTGTTGCTGTTGCAGCAGTAGTTCATGGTGGCCCAGTGGTAGCCGACGTTGGTGGAGAAGACGTTGGAGGTGGCCGTGAAATAGCGCGAGCCCTCGTCGAAGTACACCCCGAAGTAGCCGTGCAGCCGGAGGCAGTAGTTGTCGCGGATGACTCCGTTGGGATTCGCCGACAACGTGTAGATGCAGCCGCCGTCGTTCATCGACTGCATGATGTCGTGAATGTAGTTGCCGGTGACCTGGTAGTTCGACGCTGTGGTGGCGGTGCTGTAGCGGGGCTGGTAGTTGTACAGGCCGCGGTTGGCGTAGTCGTTGCTGCCCCCGGCGTCGTTGGCGCCCCAGCCGTAGCCGACGGTCAGCCCGGAGTAGGGCATGTTGTAGATCTCGTTGTGGGTGATGGTCGCGTTGGTGACGTAGGTGGGCAGGAACGAGGAGATGCCGCGGTAGTCCAGCCCCATGTCGTGCACGACGTTGTTGCTGATGGTGAGGTCGCGGTTGATCATGCGCGAGTCGCTCGGGTGATGGGCGTTGGCCTGGACCCCGCCCGCGACGACGCCACCGGCCGCGCCACCGGCGAAGGTCGACCGGGTGACCGAGATCGAAGCCGCTCCGAGACCGACCCCACTGGCATGCGCGTTGGCGTCGTTGCCGATGCCGAGGGCGGTCTGCCCCAGGTTGACGAACTGGTCCTGGCTGAAGGTGATGTTGTTGGCCGCAGACACCTGCACCGCTGCCGGCATCTGTCGCCAGGCCGGCCGGGTGGCCTCGAACTGCGTACAACCCGATGTGCAGGATCCGAAGCCCGGCCAAGCCCAGTTCCCGGCGATGTAAGAGCCGGTCTGCTGGTCGGCATACCCCTGGTTGCTACTGGCCCCCAGCCAGCTCGTGCCGGTGAAGGTGATGCCCGAGAAGGCGAGGTGGTGGGCCGGCGCGTCGTAGGCGCCACTCACCTGGATCAGTGAGTCCAAGGTCGGCAGCTCGACGTTTGCGCTGCTCATGGTCTCGCCGGGCCGTGGGATGTAGGACAGGGTGCCGGCGCTGGGGTCGAGGTACCACTCGCCGGCCGTGTCGAGGAACTCGTACGCGTTCTCGATGTAGAGCGGTCCGGCGCGGAACGGGCTCCAGAAGGTGTCGTAGCCGAAGTTGTTGTTGTTCCAGGCCGGTTGCTGCATCGTGATGAAGTTGCCGGTGATGTTCTGCACGGGCACGTATCGGTCGGTGAACGATCCGATGCTTTCCAGCTCGACGCGGCTCTTGTTGGCCAGGTTGTTGAGGTAGGTCAGCGCGCTGCTGCTGAAGCCGAGTCCGCTGCCGTTGGCGGTGAAGTCGGAGCGGTTGAGCGTC
Organism: Hamadaea sp.; assembly: GCA_013361475.1. Classification (GTDB taxonomy): domain Bacteria; phylum Actinomycetota; class Actinomycetes; order Mycobacteriales; family Micromonosporaceae; genus Hamadaea. Next base: position 7,764 of record JABFYB010000238.1, on the reverse strand, counting down.
GTACGCGCCCGTACCGCGGCGGAGCCGTTCACGTAGAGGTGGCGGCTGTCGATGCCGGCGCCGACGTTGGCGCGCCAGATGTTGCGGCCGGAGTCGGCCAACGTCCATCCGGTGACGGCACGCGCGCCGGTGATCACCGGACGCGCTGACGGTGCGGCCTGCCATTTCACGGTGTGGCCGTTGGTTCCTGAGTCTGCCGCGCTGAACCGCAGGGGAGTGGTCAGCCGGTATACCCCGTCGGCCAGCTGGACGACGATGTCGTCGGCCATGGCGCTGTTCATCGATCTGACCGCCGCTTGCGCGGCTGTCAGCGAACACGGCTGCGCCGACGAGCAACTGCTGCCCGAGCCGGAGGGAGCCACGTAGACGGTGGTGACGGCGGCGGATGCCGGGGCGGCTCCGGCGACTGCGGCGATGATTCCGGCCGCGGTGGCCATGGAGAGGGTGAGGATTCTGCCGATGGAGCGTGCGGGTAGGGACATCTGAAGCTCCTCGATCGCATGGGCGTGCGTCAAGCGACGCGCCCGAGGAGCCGGGCAGAACCCCGGGCACGTCGATGCCCGAAAACATAAGTCGTATGACGTATGCTGTCAATTCAAAGATGTAAAAAGGTATCTTTACCGATGGAAGCGGCTAGCGCTGGAGACGCACGGGGTCGCCGGACGCCGCCCGGCGGACCAGCCACGCTTCGGTGATGTGCCGGAAGACCGCATCGGCGGCTCCGGCCGGGTCATGCGCGGCGATGCGTTCGTAGATGCGGCGATGCCCTTGATTCGACGCCACACACAGTTCGCGTGCGGTCCGGCCGGTGTAGCGGGCGGTGTTGATGACCTGGCTCTCCAGCGACCGCACGACCGCGCGGGCGATCCGGTTGCCCGACGTCTGCATGACCACGTCGTGGAACGCGCGATCGTAGTCGGCGTAGGCGACGGGGTCGTCGACGAGTTCGTCCATCTGATCCACGAGGACGCGCAGCCGCTCGACCACCTCGGCGTCCGCCAGCTTGGCCGCCACATGGGCCATGTCCGACTCCAGGAGACGGCGGGTCACCACGACGTCGTCGAGGATCGCCAAGGTGTCGTCGACCGCGATCGTCGCGGCCAGCACCAGCTCGTCGAGCATGTTCCAGCTGGTCTGCGCGGTGATGACGGTGCCGGCGCCCTGGCGGACCTGAACGAGCCCTTTCTCCTGCAGCATCTTGACGGCTTCACGGACGACCGTGCGGCTGACGCCGAACGCCTCGCACAGGGCGGGCTCGGGGGGCAGTGGTGAGCCGGAGGGGTGGCGGCCCTGGACGATGCGTTCCACGAGTTCGGCCGCCAGCGCGTGAGCGAGGTTGGCGGGCCGCTGAACCCAGGTCGGCGGCTGCGGTGTGCTGGCGGTCGGTCGCACTGTCCCCATGCTCTCCTCCGGTCCGGCGCTTCGAGCCGTGCCCAAAGTCGTCGGTAGTCTACTCGCTCTCGCGAGTTGACATCATACATCATACGACTTACGTTTGGGCATCCATCTATGGGGCCGCGATGGCGGTCTATCCGAGAGTGGGGAACCATGAGTCAGCGAGCAGTGTGGCCCGCGCTGCTGACAGCGCTGTTGGTCATCGCAGGCTGCGGTAGTGCGTCGGGAACAGGTTCTTCCACCGGGCAGACGAGCGGCAAGCTCGTGGTCTGGGACTGGAAGTCCGGCGACAAGGCCGCCGCCGGTTACGTGCAACAGGCGAAAACCGACTTCGCCAAGAAACACCCTGGCGTGACCGTGGAGTTCGTCGCGCAGCCGTTCGACCAGTACTACACCTTGCTCGGTGCGGCCGTCCAAGCCGGCAAGGGTCCGGACGTCGTCTTGTTCAACGGCGGCGGCCAAATCCGAGATCGCGCCGACTCCCTGCTGCCGCTCGACCAGTACATCGCACCGGACAAGCAGCGGCTGGCCGGCTGGGACGCCTTCCGCAAGGACGACAAGACCCTGGCGGCACCGGTCACGCTGCAGGGACATCCCATCTACTACAACAAGGCCCTGTACGCCAAGGCCGGACTCGACGCCGAGCATCCGGCAGCCACCTGGGACGACTTCGTCGCCGGATGCGCGGCCGTCAAGAAGGCGACCGGGGCGCGTTGTCTCAGCCTCGGCAACAAGGAGGGCTACGGCATCCAGTTCTTCCTGTCGGGGCTCGGCTCGGGGATCCTGACCACCAAGGAGTACGACGACTGGATCGCCGGTAGACGAGACTGGCAGTCGCCGAACGTGAAGCGCATCTTCCAGCTTTGGAAGCAGGCCGAGGACGCTGGTCTGAACACCAGTGGCCCGAACTCCACCGCGATGTTCAACGACTCGTTCGCTCTGTTCGAGTCCGGCAAGGCGGCCACCGTCATCGGCCTGATGTCCGACATCGGGCACTGGAAGGACTTCGGCGAATTCCTCAAGCCGGAGAACGTCGGCGTGATGCCGGCTCCGGTGGTCACCCCGGGCGCGGTACCCAGCCTCGCGTACGACGGCGGCATCGGCTACGGGGTGGCGAAGTGGACGAAGGACCCGGCGCTCGCCGCTGACCTGGTCCGCTCCCTGACCTCGACGGAGGCGCTTCGAGCCTTCTACACCGGAGCAGGGGCCATCGTGTCGGACACCACCATCGACACCTCCGCCAGCGGACCGGCCGCCGCCAAGATCGTCGCAGCCATCAAGTCCGGCAAGCCGGCGCTGCACGTGGCTCTGTCCGCCAAGACACTGGATCTCCTGGGACGGCTTTCCCAGCAGCTCCTCGCGGGCTCGATCAGCGTCGACGCCGCGGTCACGCAACTCGCGGCAGCCGACAAGGCGAACTGAGGTCGTTCGATGACGACCTCGCAGCTGCCGGCCCGGTCGGAAAGCGGGCGGGCCGGCAGCCTCTTCCCGACGAACCGCCGGCGGCGCGTACGCCCGGAGCGGCTCGCGCCCTATGTTCTGATCGCACCGGCCGTCCTGGTCATCGTGGGTCTTCGGCTATGGCCGCTGCTACTCGGCGTGAACTTCTCCTTCACCGGGGACGGTGAACGCGACGGGACAGCGGTCGGTCTGGACAACTACGCCGAGCTGCTGCACGATCCGGTCTTCCGGATCGCGTTGCGCAATGTCGGGCTGCTGGTGCTGTTACTGCCGATCGCGGTGGCGATTCCCGGCCTGCTCGCGACTTTCATCTATCTGCGCGTGCCGGGGGCACGGCTGTTCCGGACCGTCTACTTCTTTCCCGCCGTGCTGTCGCCGGTCATCGTCGGGTCCATCTTCACGCTGCTGCTGGCGTACGACGGGCCGCTCAACGCCGCGCTGGAGGCGGTCGGGTTGGGCTCGGTGGATTGGCTCGGGGACCCGGGAGTCGCCATGGTCACCGTGGCGGCGGTGCACATCTGGGCGACCTTCGGCATGGGGTTGGTGGTGTTCCTGGCCGGATTCGCCACCCTGGATCCCACACTGATGGACGCCGCGAGAACCGATGGCGCGTCGCTGCGTCAGCTGATCTGGCACGTGATCGTGCCGGGCCTGTCGCGCACGATTCAGTTCGTCTTCGTGACCACCATGATCGGCATGCTGACCTCGATGTTCGGTCTGCTCTACGTCATGACCAGCGGTGGCCCCGGCGGCGCGACGTACCTGCCGGAGTACTACATCTGGATCCAGCAGGGCCAGATGAACCGTCCCGCGCTGGCCTCAGCCGCATCCACCGTGCTGTTCCTGGTGATGCTCGTGGTCGGCCTCGCCCAGATCGGCCTGCTTCGCAAAGCCACGAGGGAGGATTGATGCGGGCGTCGCCCAGCACCCGTTGGCTCGCAGCGGTGCCGATGGCCGCCCTTGCGCTGGCGACCGTCTATCCGCTCCTCTTCACGACCAACGTCGCCTTGAAGACCCGTCATGACTACATCCTCGACCGGTTCGCGCCGACTCGAACCGCGCACTGGAGAAACCTGTCGGAGGCTTGGGTCAACGCCGACATCTCGCAGTACTTCGTCAACTCGCTCATCGCCGTCGTCTGCGCCGTGGCTCTGCTGCTCCTGCTCGGATCGATGGCCGGGTTCGCCCTGAGTCACCTGCCGTTCCGTGGATCGCGATGGTTCTTCCTGGGCTGCCTCGCCGCCCTGTTCATCCCGTTCCAGGTCATCATGGTGCCGCTCGCCCGCACCATGACCGGCATCGGGCTGATCGACACGTATCCGGGGCTGATCCTTGCCTACGTCGCGCAGTTCCTGCCCTTCACGATCTACCTGATGACCAGCTACTACACCGGGATACCCGCCGACATCGTGGACGCCGCCCGGATCGACGGCAGCAGCATCTACGGGGTCTACCGGCGCATCATGCTTCCGCTGGGAGCACCGGCGCTGCTGTCGGTGGGCGTACTCGACGCGTTGTTCTGCTGGAACGACGTGCTGATCGCGTTGTTGCTGATGCCGTCGTCCCAGCACCGGACGCTCATGGTCGGCATCACGTCCCTGCGCGGTCAGTACTCCGACGACATCCCCACGTTCGCCGCGGGCGTCCTCATCGCGGCGATCCCCATCCTGGTCGTCTACCTGGTGTTCCAGCGCCAGATCACCGAGGCCGTCACCGCCGGCGCCACGAAGGGCTGACATGCGCATCACCGGATACCGCACGATGTTCACGATCCAGGACTGGGGCCGCCCGGTCGGCGACGCCAACGGCGTGTTCGACGACGGCCGCACGACGGTGCCGATCATCGTCATCGACACCGATGAAGGACTCTCGGGTGTCGGGCTCGGCCCCCACACTGCCGTCGACACGATCTTCGCCGCGATCGAGGGTGAAGATCCTCGCGCGGTGACCGCGCTCTACGACCGCATGCTGCGCCAGACCTTCAAAGCCGGCCACGCCGGAACGATCTTCGGCACGATCGGGGCGATCGACACCGCACTGTGGGACATCAAGGCGAAGGCGGCCGGCGAGCCACTGTGGCGGCTCCTCGGCGGTCGCGACCGTCGTGTTCCGGCGTACGCGTCCGGCCTCGACATCGGACTGACCGACGACGACCTCGTGACGGCGTATCAGGCCTATGCCGACCGAGGCCTGCGTTCGGCGAAGCTGAAGGGCGGCCTGGACGTCGAGCGCGACCGTGACCGCCTGCTTCTGGTCCGAGAGGTCCTCGCCGGGGCGGGCGGCGGCGCCCGGCCGGGGTTGATGCTCGACGCCAACGAGTCCTGGAATCGCAAGCAGGCGGTACGGCACGTCGCTGAGCTGGAACGCCACGTCGATCTCATCTGGGTCGAGGAGCCGGTACGCCGCTGGGACGCCGACGGGCTCGCGATCGTGGGCCGTGGCATCAGGGCAGCGGTGGCCAGCGGGGAGAATCTGACGGGTCTGGAGCAATTCCGGCCACTGCTCGCGGCGTCGGCGCTGGACGTCGTCCAGACCGCCGCGGTCTGGGGGGTGACCCATTTCCTGCGGGTCGCCGCCCTGGCGCATGCCCACGACCTTCCGGTCAGTCCGATCGGCACCACTCCCGTCGGACTGGTGCACGCGGCCGCGTCGGTCCCCAATCACCTCGGTAGCGAGCTGCAAGATCTTCAGCCACCGACCGGTTTGTCGATCGACATCTCCATCGAGGATGGTGCCTTCATCCTCGGCGACTCGCCCGGCCTTGGCGTGGACGTCGACGAGGACGCGATCGCGGCGCTCGCCTTCCGGCCCGAGACAGTGGGCAGTGGGCCTCATGTGCGGCCCGCACGGGCGGGGCACCGACTCGTCGCCGACGGGCGATGACCGGAGGGGCTGGTTGAGGGTGTACCGGGTGATCGACAGCTTGGCCGGTGGGGTCCGTGGGTGGTCAGGCCGGCGGCGCGGTGCTGCCCCGCACCACGAGTGTCGTGGTGAGTTCTGCGCGAGTGCGGCTCGGCGTCTGGCCGGCGACGAGGGCGATGGCGCATTTCGCGGCGGCGGCGCCCATCTCCGCGAACGGCTGGCGCACCGTGGTCAACGGGGGCGCGCACCAGGCGGCCTGCTCCACATCGTCGAAGCCGACCACGCTGAGGTCGTCGGGGATACGCAGCCCGACGATGCGGGCCGCCTCGTAGACGCCCAGCGCCTGCAGATCGTCGCCGCAGACGACCGCAGTGGGCGGCTCGGGCAGGCGCAACAGCTCGAGTGCGAGGTCTCGGCCCTGCTCGAAGGTGAACCGCCCGCTGCGCAAGAAGTGCTCGTCGAACGGTACGCCCGCAGCGTCCATGGCGGCTCGGAAGCCGTCCAGGCGGGCCCGGGACGACAGGTCCTTGACCGGCCCGGAGAGCACCCCGATCCGCCGGTGCCCGAGGTCGAGCAGGTGCCGCGTGGCATTGAGCGCGCCGCTCCAGTTCGTCGCGCCGATGGATGGCGTGCTGTGCAGGTCGCTGGTGGGGTCGAGCGCCACCATTGGGATGCCGCCCGATACCAGGGTTTCGCGGTGTTCTCGAGTGATGGCGGAGGACACGGCGATCACCGCGGCGGGCCGGCGACGCAGCAACGTGTCCACCCACAGTGGTTCGGTCCTGCTTCGCCGGAACACGTCGAGGTATCCGAAGGTCATGTCGTGAACGGCGGCGACCTCCTCGACGCCGCGCATGATCTCCATCGCGATGGAGCTCAGCATGCCGTGGAACACGACCTCGATGCGGCGGGTCAGCCGGTTGGGCGTCGACTTGCGGTAGCCGTGGTCCCGGAGAAGTGCTTCCACGCGCCGGCGCGTCTCCTCACTGACGCCAGGCCGGCCGTTGAGGACTTTCGACACGGTGGGTGCCGAGACCCCGGCGAGTTCGGCGATCGCCGTCACCGGCAGGTCACCGAGGCGCCGTCGCCGGTGGGGTCCGGGGCTCTCCGACATGGCAGCGAGTGTACGGAGTGCCGGCTGAACGTCCGGCGGAGCGTACTCGATCGCGAAATTTCTGGGGGCGGCAGCTTTCCTGCCGACGGCGATCCGCACATCCGGATGGCCTTCTACCTGGGCTGCTTCGGTGAACAGCAGCTTCAGGACACGGTCCTCCGGAGAAATCGAGCCAACCTTGCACTTGAATGTTTCGCGGCAGTCTGGCAGCCTCACGGTCCGGATGGGAGCGCTCCCGTCGACGATGATCCGCCGGACGTGCGGTTCGGGGAACATGGCGTCGGGATGGCCGGGCAGCTCACGCCACCATAAGAGTGGCTTAGTCCGCATAAGACGGCGACACGGGTTCTGAAACTTCCGGAAACCGTCAGCTAACAAACTTCACAGAAGTCCTCTCTCTCGGTTAGGCCGGAACCCCTGCCTGATCCGTATCTACCTGCCCTTTCTGCTTCGCCGTCGCGGCTCAATATGTTTCCGGAACTTTTCCGAAAACTATTGCTTGCACCGAGGAACCGATGGCAGCATTGGCGCGAATGAATCTCTCGATAGAGACGTCCAGTCGTCCCGCCAAGGGCGGCTTGGGCGCTGGCCAGTAAGGAGGCCAAGGTGGATATCAGCCAATCAGTCCATCGTGGTGAGAGCCGGCGGGACAGATCGCTCATCGTCAGAGCGCTCGCGGTCGGCGCAGCCAGTGTCGTGGCGGTGGCGGTGGCCGCGGTGATGATGCCGTCGGCGGACGCGGCCGAGAGCACGCTGGGCGCGGCGGCCGCCCAGTCGGGCCGGTACTTCGGCACGGCGATCGCGGGCGGCCGGCTCGGCGATTCGACGTATACGACGATCGCCGGGCGCGAGTTCAACATGGTGACCGCCGAGAACGAGATGAAGATCGACGCCACCGAGCCTCAGCGCGGGCAGTTCACGTTCAGCGCGGG
>JABFYB010000503.1 GCA_013361475.1 Hamadaea sp. | reverse complement strand
CCGCGCCGGGTCAGCCGCGTACGCCAGTCGGCCAGGGTGGCTTCGAGGGGTTCGACGCCGCCGGCGGTGCGTACCTGGTCGAGCAGCAGCGCGATGCGGTCGAGGGAGTAACCGCCCCGGCGCAGCTGATGGGCCAGCTGGGCGTCGCGGATGTCGGCGGCGGCGTACACCCGGTAGCCGGTCGTGCGGTCCCGGCGGGGCCGCAGCAGACCGGCCCGCTCCCATTTGCGCAGGGTCGCCGGGCGTACGCCGAGCCGCCGGGCGAGCGGGCCGACGAAGCTGCTGCCGGTGGCCGGTTCGGGTGCGGCCAGGTCGCGCAACGCGTGCTCGACGGCGGTCAGGGTCTGCCGGTCCTGCCGTAGCTGGACGTGCCCGGCATCGATCAGTTCCAGGGCCTGCTCGATCCGTTGCCCGGTGACCGCCTGCATGATCGCCGTCGCGGTGGCGTGCCCGAAGCCGGGGATCAGGGCGAGAAAGGCCCGCAGTGCCTGCGCGTGGGTCTCCGAGTAGGCGCGGTAGCCGTACGGCGAGCGGCGGGCCGGGGGCAGGATGCCGGCCTCCTCGTAGTTGCGGACCGCCTGCGTGGACAGCCCGTGCTCGCGCGCGAGGTCGACCGGCCGCCATCGGGGTGAACTCACGGTTTGAAGCTTACTGGCACGATCGCGACGTCAGCGGCGGCAAAAGTCTCAATCGACGGTTCAACGATAAGGTTGAATGCATGATGGATCGTGACACTCTTGCCGCTGCCGCCGGCCCGTTGACCCGGGCGGGTCTGCTCGACTTCCTCGACACGCTGCCGCGCCGGCCCCGGCTGCTGGGCCTCGGTGAACCCGCCCATGGGCAGCAGACCGTGCCCCGGCTACGCAACGAGATCCTGCGCCACCTGGTGGCCGACGCGGGCTACCGATCGGTCGCGATCGAGAGCGACTGCCTGGCCGGGCTGCTCGTGGAGGACTACGTCCGCACCGGCGCCGGAGACCTCGACGACGTGCTCGCCCGCGGCATCAGCCACGGCTGGGGGGCGTACCCGGCCAACCGGGAACTGGTCGAGTGGCTGCGCGACTGCGACGAGGAGGTGCGGTTCTACGGGTTCGACGCGCCGACGGAGAACATGTACGCCCGCAGCCCACGCGGGCCGCTGCTCTACGCGTACGACTATCTGGCGGAAATGGACGCGGACCTGCTGCCCGGCGACCGGGCCGAGATCGACGGCCTGTGCGGCGACGACGCGCGCTGGGAGGATCCCGCGGCGGCGATGGAGCCGGCGCGAGGCGTGGGATCGAGGCCCGAAGTGGCGCGGCTGCGGGTCCTCGCCGACGACCTGCGGGCGGGGCTGCTGATGGCCGCGCCGAGTCTGATCGCCGCCACCTCCGCGGACGCGTGGTGGCGCGCGGAGCTGCACGTGCGGATGGCTGCCCGGCTGTTGCAGTACCACGCGGCGCTGGCCCACGACTGGCCCGGCCGGGTCAACCGGCTGATGGCGCTGCGGGACGCGATCATGGCGGAGAATCTGCTGTCCATCGTGGAGCGTGAAGCCCGACGCGGCCCGACGCTCGTGTTCTCCGCGAACGCCCACCTCCAGCGGCAGCTCAGCCGGTGGGAGCTGGCCGGACCGAAACTCGCCTGGTGGAGCGCGGGGGCGATCGCCGCCACGCGGCTCGGCGACGCCTACGCCTACATCGCCACTGCGCTGGGATCATTGCCCGACCGGGAGATCAGCGCGCCCGATCCGGCCACTGTGGAGGGACAACTGGCCGCGCTCGGCCCGGATCGCCTGTTGCTGAACGGTGCGCGGCTGGCGGCGGCACTGACGGACGTGGCGCCGCGGACCGGGGTCCCGGCCGCCGCCGGCTACTTCCCGCTCGACCCGGCGCACCTCGCGGAGGCCGACGGCGTCGCCTTCCTCCGCGAAGCGAGCTGACCGGCTAACGCCAGCCGGGCTCGGTGGTCCGCTTGCGCACGGCGAATCCCAGGACGATCCCCGTGTACGCGCACAGCACCGCCAGCCCGGCCCACCCCGGCAGCGGGTAGTACCCGTTCGCCGGGGTGTAGTGCGCGGTGACCTGGGCGTACGCCGTCGCCGTCTGCTGGACCGCGAAGCCCGCCGCCGGAGTCAACCGCAGCAGCCAGACGCCGACCGTGTCCGGGAGGAACGGGACGACCGTGACGGCGTAGGGGAGTGCGACCAAGGCCAGCCCGACGAGCGCGGCGACCCAGGCGCGCCGCACCACGACGCCCAGCCCGTACGCGAACACCGTGGCGAGCCCGAGCACCGCCGCCAGCCCCAGGACGACGCGTACGCCGGTGAGCACCGGCAGCCGATCGACCGGAATGTCGTTGGCGGCCAGGATCGCGAGGCTCACCGGCATGGTCACGCCGATGGCGAGCGACGCTGTCGCGAACGCGGCCAGCCCGATCCGCAGCGCGCCCCGGCGTACGCCGGTGTCGTCCCGGGCCGCCCGCGCGCCGTGCCGGGCCCCGACGACCAGCAGAATGATCAGCGCGATGAGCAGCCCGGAGAGGGTTCGGCCGGCGGTGATCCCGCTGTCCTCGGAGACCGGGCCGATGTCACCGGTGCCGGCGATGGTGAGTACGCCGTAACACCGGGCGAACCGGCGTTGTCATGCCGCTGTTAGGTCGGACGAGGCATCCTTGGGGCATGATCAGGCTGGGCAGAGCGTTTCGCGGCGGCACCGTGGGAGTGCGGTTCACCCTCCTGTACGCGGTGGTGTTCCTCGTGTCCGGAGCCGCGCTGCTCGGGCTGACGGTCCTGCTGGCCGGCGGGGTCAGCCAGACGCAGCAGGCGCCCGGCGGCACGGCGACGGTGGACAACGTGCCCCAGCGCGTCCGGGCGCTGGAGGAAGAGCTCGCCGCCGTGCACGCCGAGCAGAATCGGCAGCTGCTGGTCGGCGCGCTGATCGCGATGATCGTGATGGCCGTCGTCTCGGTGCTGCTCGGCCGGGCGCTGGCCCGCCGGGTGCTGCGGCCGTTGCGGACGATCACGGCGGCCACCCAACGGATCTCGGCCGACAACCTCGACCGGCGGCTGGCCGTCGACGGCCCGTCCGACGAGGTGAAGGATCTCGCCGACACCATCGACGAACTGCTCGGACGGCTGGAGACCTCGTTCGACGCCCAGCGCCGGTTCGTCGCCAACGCCTCGCACGAGCTGCGTACGCCGCTGGCCACGATGCGGGCGTCACTGGACGTCGCGGTCGCCAAGCCGGACGTGCCCGCCGCCACCGTCGTGCTGGCCGACCGGATGCGTACGCAGCTCGACCGCGTCGACCATCTGCTGGACGGGTTCCTCGTGCTGGCCCGGGCGCAGCACGGCGCGCTCGCCGACACGGCGGCGGTCTCGCTGCACGACCTCGTGACGGCGGCCTTGGCCGCTCGTCCGGCCGACGGGCTCACCGTCACGGTCGACGTGCCGGCCTCGGTGCTGGTCGAAGGCAGCCCGGCCCTGCTGGCCCGGCTGGTCGGCAACCTCGTCGACAACGCGGTGGTGCACAACCAGCCCTCGGGCTGGATCTCGATCTCGGCCCGGCCGCTCGACGGCGTCGCCGAACTGGTGGTGGAGACCGGCGGCGAAGTCTTCGACCAAGGCCAGGTCGACCGGCTGGCGCGCCCGTTCGAGCGGCTGGGCGCCGAGCGTACCGGGTCGTCGGGGCTGGGACTGTCCATTGTGGCGGCGGTGGCGGCGGCCCACGGCGGCCGGCTGACCCTGGCGGCCCGCGAGTCCGGCGGCCTGCGGGCCACGGTCACCCTACCGTCGGCGGCCGAGGCGTTGGTCGCGGCATGAGAGTCCTCGTCGTGGAAGACGACCCGGCGCTGGCCGAAGTCGTCGCCGAGGGACTACGCGACCAGGGGATGGCCGTCGACCGGGCGGACGACGGGCTGGCCGCCGCCGCCAAGCTCGACCTCACGGCGTACGACGTGGTGGTGCTGGACCGAGACCTGCCCGGACTGCACGGCGACACGCTGTGCCAGATGATCACCGAGCGGGCCGAGCGCCCGATGGTGCTGATGCTGACCGCGGCGAGCGCGCCCGGCGACCG
>JABFYB010000479.1 GCA_013361475.1 Hamadaea sp. | reverse complement strand
CGCGAGGTCGGCTAGCCGACCAGGGCACGCAGGCGGCGGCAGGCCTCCGCCGGATCGGCCGCGCCGAACACGGCCGTCCCGGCCACGAACGCGTCCGCCCCGGCCCCGGCCGCCTGTTCGATGGTGTCCGCGGCGATGCCGCCGTCGACCTCGACCCGGATCTCCAGACCCTCGGCGTCGGCGTGACGGCGCGCCGTGCGTACCTTGTCGAGCATCTCGGGCAGGAACTTCTGGCCGCCGAAACCGGCCTTGATCGTCATGATCAGGAGCGTGTCGAAGTGCGGCAGCAGCTCCAGATAGGGCTCGATCGGGGTGTCCCGGTCGACCGCCAGCCCGGCCTTCGACCCGGCCGCCCGCAGGTCCTTGGCCAGCGCGATCGGATCGGCCGCCGCCTCCACGTGGAAGCTCACGTTGTACGCGCCGGCCTCGGCGTACCCGACGGCCCACCGCTCCGGCGCCTCGATCATGAGGTGGCAGTCCAGCGGATGATCCGTCGCCGCCCGCAGGCTCTGGACGACCGGCAGCCCGATCGTCAGGTTCGGGACGAAGTGGTAGTCCATGACGTCCACGTGCAGCCAGTCGGCGTCGGTGTGGACGGCCTGGGCGGCCTCGGCGAGCCGGGCGAAGTCGGCGGCGAGCAGGCTGGGCGCGATGATCGGCGTCACGCGCCCAGCCTAGGTCATCTCACCGGCTCGGCCGCCGGAGGACTCACGCGCGGTCGAGGACGTCGAGGTTGTGGTAGACCGGGCCGCGTGTGCAGAGCTGGGCCAGTTCCTTGGCCATCGCGTCGGTCTCGGGCCGGTCGCTGTTGGCCATGGCCTCGTCGTACGACGAGAACTCGATGATCGTCAGATAGCGGTTCGGGTTGTCCCGGTCCCGCGTGACGAGGAGCTGGGTGAACGGCGGCCGCTCCCCGCTCGCCATCGCCTCGTCCCGGCGCTTGCCCATCAGCTCGGCGATCTCGTCGGCGCGCTCGGTCTCGTACTCCACGATCTGGACAAAGTTCATGACGACCCCCAGTCAACGGATTCGGACATCTCCGACAAAGACTAGGCTGGCGAGGGCTGCCCCCGCAGTCGTCCTTGAGACATCCGGTCAGTCCGTAGACTGGGGAGCGCTTGCACCCGCGTTGACAAAGGAGCCGTCCAAGGTGACCGTCCAGCCCATCCGCTACTTCGGCGACCCGGTTCTGCGTACGCCGGCAGACCCCGTGGTCGACTTCGACAAGGAGCTGCGGCGGCTCGTCGGGGACCTCGTGGAGACGATGCGCAAGAACGGCGGGGCCGGCCTGGCCGCCCCGCAGATCGGCGTCGGCCTGCGAGTGTTCACCTTCGACGTCGACGACGTCGTCGGGCACCTGATCAACCCGGTGCTGGAGTTCCCCGACGACGAGGAGCAGGACGGCCAGGAGGGCTGCCTGTCGCTGCCCGGCCTCTACTTCGACACCAAGCGCCGGCAGAACGTGGTGGCCAAGGGCTTCAACGAGGCGGGCGACCCGATGCAGATCGTCGGCACCGGGCTGATGGCCCGCTGTGTCCAGCACGAGACCGACCACCTCGACGGGGTGATCTTCATCGACCGGCTGGCGACCGACGAGCGCAAGAAGGCGCTGAAGGAGATCCGGCGCGCCGACTGGTACGACCCGGCCAACACCCGGATCAAGGTCAGCCCGCACACCGTCCATCCGCAGGCTGGGCCCAGCCCGTTCGGGCTCGGGCGCTGAGGGGACTGAGCTGATGCGTCTCGTCTTCGCCGGTACGCCGGAGGTCGCGCTCCCGTCCCTGGACGCCCTCGCCGCCTCGAACCATGAGCTGATCGCCGTGGTGACCCGCCCCGACGCCCCGGCCGGGCGGGGCCGCCACCTCGTCCGCTCGCCCGCCGGAGCCTGGGCCGACGAGCACGGGATCGAGGTGCTGACCCCGGAACGGCCCAAGGATCTCGAGTTTCAGGCCCGCTTGACCGACCTCGCACCGGACTGCGTACCGGTGGTGGCGTACGGGGCGCTCGTGCCGCCTGCCGCCCTGGCGATCCCCCGCTTCGGCTGGGTCAACCTGCATTTCTCACTGCTGCCCGCCTGGCGCGGCGCGGCTCCGGTGCAGCACGCGATCTGGCACGGCGACGAGATCACCGGCGCCTCGGTCTTCCAGCTGGAGGCGGGTCTCGACACCGGTCCCGTCTTCGGCACCATGGCGGAGAAGATCCGGCCGACCGACACCGCGGGCGACCTGCTCGGGCGGCTCGCCGTGGACGGCGCCGGCCTGCTCGTCAGCGTCCTGGACGCGATCGAGGCGGGCGCGGTCACCCCGGTGCCGCAGCCGATGGACGGCATCACCCTCGCCCCGAAGATCACTGTGGAGGACGCTCAGGTGCACTGGACCGAACCGGCGTTCGCCGTCGACCGGCGGATCCGGGCGGCCACCCCGAATCCGGGCGCGTGGACCGTGCACCGCGAGGAACGGCTCAAACTCGGCCCGGTCACACCGTTGCCCGGTGGACCCCGGTTGGAGCCGGGCGACCTACTCGTGGAGAAGAACCGGGTGCTCGCCGGCACGGCCACCGATCCGGTCGTCCTCGGCGAGGTGCGCGCGGCGGGCAAGAAGGCCATGCGAGCCGCCGACTGGGCTCGTGGTCTGCACCTGACGACGCAAGAACGGCTCGGCTGATGCGGGCCGCACCCGCCCGCCGCGGCGGCGGCCGGCGCAGCACCATCGATCCCGCTCGGGTCGCCGCCTACGAGGCGCTGCTCGCCGTGCACCGCGACGGGGCGTACGCGAACATCGTGCTGCCGCAGATCCTGCGCGACCGCGGACTGATGGGCCGCGACGCCGCCTTCGCCACCGAGATCACCTACGGGACGCTGCGCGGTCAGGGCACCATCGACCTCATTCTCGCCGAGGCGGCCGGTCGCGACGTCGACCGCATCGATCCGCCCGCCCGCGACGCGTTGCGGCTGGGTGCGTACCAGATCCTGCAGACGAGAGTGCCCCCGCACGCGGCCGTCGGCGAGACGGTGGAGCTGGTGCGGGAGGTCGCACCGGGCGCGATCGGCTTCGCGAACGCGGTGCTGCGCCGGGTGAGCGAGCGGACCTTCGACGAGTGGGTCGGCCTGGTCGCGCCGCCCGCCGGCGACGACCCGATCGCGCACCTGGCCGCGGCCTGGAGCCATCCGGAGTGGATCGTCCGGGCCTTCAGCGAGGCGCTCGGCGGCGATCTGGCCGAGACGGCGCAACTGCTGGCGGAGGACAACGAACGGCCGCCCGTGCACCTGTGCGCGCGACCGGGCCTGGCCGACGCGGTGGAGCTGGCCGACGAGGTCGACGGCGCACCCGGAGCGTTCTCGCCGTACGCGGTCTACCTGTCCGGCGGGGCGCCCGGCGACCTCGCCGCCATCCGCGACGGGCGCGCCCATGTGCAGGACGAAGGCTCGCAGCTCGTCGCGGCGGCGCTGGTCAACGCGGAGCTGGACGGGCAAGACGAACGCTGGCTCGACCTGTGCGCGGGGCCGGGCGGCAAGGCCGGGCTGCTCGCCGCGCTGGCGGCCGAACGCGGCGCCCGGCTGACCGCCGTCGAGGTGCAGCCGCATCGGGCTCGCCTCGTCGAGCTCGCCGTACGCGGCCTGCCCGTCGACGTGATCTGCACCGACGGCCGGGAGGTCGGACGCGATCCCGCGCTGCCGGCCGACGGTTTCGACCGGGTCCTCGTCGACGCGCCCTGCACCGGGCTCGGTTCGCTGCGGCGACGGCCCGAATCGCGCTGGCGTCGGCAACCGTCGGACCTGCCGCCGTTGACCCGGCTGCAACGGGAACTGCTCGGGGCGGCCTTCCAAGCCGTCCGGCCCGGCGGGCTGGTGGCCTACGTGACGTGTTCGCCGCACGTGGTCGAGACTCAGGTCAGCGTGGTGGAGGCGGCCCGCCGTTCTCCGTCCACGATGGACTTCGTGGACGCCCGTCCGCTGCTTCCCCCGATGCCCGGACTCGGCGGCGGGCCGACCGTCCAACTGTGGCCGCACCGGCACGGCACCGACGCCATGTTCCTGGCGGTCCTGCGCCGCGCCGCCTGACCC
>JABFYB010000411.1 GCA_013361475.1 Hamadaea sp. | reverse complement strand
GACCCCCCGAACGCCCATATTGAAGTGTCGGACGACGGACAGGGAATCGCTGACCAGCGGGTTGACGGACGGTACGGTCTTGCGATCATGGCAGAGAGAGCGGAACGTATCCGTGGCAGGCTGGAGATCCGGCCCCGTCACCCCCATGGCACAACGGTCGCGGTGGTGTTGGGTCCGGCCGGTCGGCGCGATAGCGTGTGAGCCAGCCGTCACGACCGGCGGCCCTGAAGGGGAGAGCACCGAGCATGTCCACCAGCACCGTACCGGCGGGCCGTACCAAGGTACTACTCGTCGACGATCACGACCTCATCCGTAAAGGTTTGCGGCATGCCTTCGAGCGCGATCGCCAGTTCGAGGTCGTCGGCGAGGCCGGGACGGCGGCTGAGGCCGTCCGTCAGGCCGGTGCCCTCCAGCCCGACGTGGTGATCATGGACCTTCGGCTGCCCGACGGCAGTGGCCTGGAGGCGACCCGCGCGCTGCGCAAGGCCAGCTCCACGATGGGCATCGTGGTGCTCACCATGTACGCCGGCGACGACCAGCTCTTCGGCGCGCTGGAGGCCGGCGCCTCCGCGTTCGTGCCCAAGACCGCGCCGGCGGACGAGGTCGTGGCGGCCGCCCGGCACGCCGCCTCGGCGCCCAGCGCGTTCACCGCGGCCGATCTGGCCGAGGCGATGAAGCGCCGGCTGGCCCCGGCCGGTCCGCAGCTGAGCCCGCGGGAGGGCCAGGTGCTGCGCCTGCTCGCCGACGGCATGAGCGTCAACGGGATCGCCAAGCAGCTCTTCGTGAGCGAGTCGACGGCCAAGACCCACATCTCCAAGCTCTATGAGAAGCTCGGCGCGGCCAACCGCGCGCAGGCCCTGATGACCGCTCTGCGCCTGGGTCTGCTCGAGGCCCCTGACGCGCCCAAGTTCTAGGAAGAGGTCAGCCTCATACATGGGACGGCACTCCTCCACGCCCGCCGACGAGCTGGCTGTCGACTGGCGCTCTGACCGGGTGGGTTCGGCCCGTCGCGGCGAGAACCCGATGGTCATGGCCAAGGTTCCCAGCGGCTACGTGGTCTTCGGCGATACGCAGCACCTGCCGGGCTACTGCGTACTGCTCTCCGACGTCGACGACGCCGATCACCTCACGGACCTGACCGGCGCTCAGCGTACGCAGTTCCTCGAGGACATGGCGTTGCTCGGCGACGCGGTCTTCGCCGTGTGCGGTGGCCGGGACCCGGCGTTCCGGCGGCTCAACTACGAGATCCTCGGCAACTCCCTGCACCACTTGCACGCGCACGTCCACGCCCGATACGCCTGGGAGCCGGCCGAGTTCCGCAAGGGCCCGGTCTGGCGCTACGCGTACGAGGACCGGTTCGCCGAGCAGCACGATCCGCTGAGTTCCCCCGAGGCGGAGGAGCTGGACGAGCTGCGGACGGCGATCACCACCGAGATCCACCGCCGGCTCAAGGCGCGCTGAGGCTACGCCCGGTTCCGCCGGAGCCGGGCGTAGACCAGCAGTCCCACCGCGACCCAGGCCACCGCCAACGCGGTGTAGCCCAACGTGTTCGCGGCGGTCAGCGTGTGCCGGCTGACTGTCTTCGCGACCGCCGTCATCGGCGGCAACACCCAGGCCAACGGGGTCTTCGGCAGCCCGAGGACGATGGCGAGCGCGCTGCCGGCGGCGAGGACGGCGACGCCCTTCCCGGCCGACTCGGTCACCGCCCGGCTGCTCAGCGCGCCCAGGACGAGTCCGGCGAGCAGGGCCAGCAGGTGCGCCCAGAGGCCGATCGCCAGCTGTTTCGCCAGCGGGTCCTGTTCGGCCTCCACCGCGCCGATCAGCCACGGCAGCGCCATCGACACCCCGGTGACCACCAATCCGGCGGCGGTCGCCGCGAGCAGTCCGGCCGCCTGTTCCCGCCGGGCCGAGCCGACCGCGACGGTCGCCAGGCGACGCTGCACATCGGGGTCGCCGTCGAGGATCATCCGGGTCTGCCAGGCGTACGCCGGGAAGAGGATGAGCGCGCAGACGGCGTACGCCTCCGCCGCCTCGCTGCGCCCGCCGCCGTGGAACAGCAGGAGCGCCAGGAGCACCACGAGCCCCGGGGCCAGCACGCGCCCGGTCTTCAGGTACGCGGTCAGCCGCATCTTCGCCAACGCGATCATGACCGCACCTGTCCACGTACCCCTTGGGCTGCCAGCGTGGCGAGGAAGGCCGTGACCTGACCCGCGGGCATGACCACCTCCACGACGCACTGTTCTTCGGGATCGGCCCGGACGGCCGTGACCGTGCCGTCGGCGACGGTCCACCGGGTGGCGCCCGGCAGCCGCGCGGTCTCGCCGCGATGGTCGCTGACCAGGACGGTGGCGCCGCTCGCGGCGGCCTCGCCGACGATCGCCGGGACCAGCGCGCGAGCCGCGGCGTCCAGGCCCTCCCACGGCTCGTCGAGGATCAGGAGGCGCGGCGGGACGAGCAGCGCCTGCGCGAGCCCGACCTTCTGCGCGGTGCCTTTGGACAGTTCGGCGAGCCGGACGTCGCGGAACGGCTCGAGCCCGAGGCGCTCGATCCAGCCGGTGGCGGCCTGGGCCGCCGCCGACGCGCGCAGGCCGCGGATCTCGCCCATCGCGATCAGATAGTCGTACGCGGAGAAGGGCTGGTCGGCGGGGAACCGCTCGGGCACCCAGCCCACGATGGGCGGGCGACCGCGGACCCGGCCCTTGCCCGGCCGTAGCAACCCGGCCATGAGCTGCAGCAGGGTGGACTTGCCGGCGCCGTTGCGACCCTGGACGGTGACGACCTCGCCGGGGTGGGTCTCCAGCTGGATCCCTTGGAGCACCCAGGGGCCGGAGCGGTGGTACCGCAGCCAGACGTCCTCGAGGAGCATTCGAGAATTCTGCCAGGCCGAACCGGCGTCCGGCTGCCCCGTCAGCCGTGCAGGAGGTCCCGCAGGCGCTGGGCCTGGAGGTCCCAGCCCCATTCGCGTTCCACCCAGGACCGTCCGGCCTCGCCCATCCGCCGGGCCAGCGCCTCGTCGGTGAGCAGCTCGACCAGCCGGTCGACGAGCGTGGTGAGGTCGCCGACGACGTACCCCGTCTCGCCTTCCAGCACCGCGTCCGGCGCCCCGCCGGAGTCACCGGCGATCACCGGCAACCCGGTCGCCGAGGCCTCCAGATAGACGATGCCGAGCCCTTCGACGTCGAGGCCGCCCCAGCGCGTACGGCACGGCATGGCGAACACGTCACCGGCCGCGAAGTGCGCCGGCAACTCCGCCCACTCGACGCCGCCGGTGAAGACGACCTCGTGCTCGACCCCGTTCTCCCGGGCCAGCCGTTCCAGCGCGGCGCGATGCGGTCCCCCGCTGACGATGAGCAGGGCGGCGTCGGGGACCTTCTTCAGCACGTGTGGCAACGCCCGGATGAGACTGTCCTGACCCTTGCGCGGCACCAACCGGGAGACGCACACGATCACCGGACGGTCCCGCAGGTCGTACCGCTTGCGGACCACCGTGCCGTCCACGTCCGGCCGGTACGCCTCGACGTCGACCCCCGGCGCGAGGCGGCGCAACGAGGTCAACGATCCGATCGCGGGCTCCAGCCGCTGCCGGAAGTACTCGCCCAGGTAGGTGATGACGTCGCAGCCCCGGGCGATCCGCTTCAACGCCGCCCGGGCGCCGGGCAGCGCGGCCCAGCCCGCCTCGTGCCCGTGGGTCAGGCCGACGGCACGCTCGATCCCGGCCTTCTCCCGCAGCCCATGGGCGAGCAGCCCCAACGGCGCGGTCGCCCCGAACAGCACCCGGTCGCAGTCACGGGCCTGGGCCAGCTCCTGAGCGCGCTTGGCGACCGCCCGGGTCGGCAGCAGCATCCCGGTATCCTCACGGACCACCTCGAACGGCTGCTCGGCGTCGAACGCAGCCTGCCCCTGCCACGACGACGCGTAGACGACGACCTCATCCGGCGGCAGGCGCAGGGCCAGGTTGTGCACGAACTGCTGGATTCCGCCGGGGCGCGGGGGAAAGTCGTTGGTGACCAGCAGTGTCCTCACCCTGGGCAGCCTACCCGCGGGCTTTCCGCGCTCAGCGCTGGACCATGCTCAGCGCTGGATCAGGGTTCCAGGTCGAATCATGGGTGATGATTCGGCCGAGAACCCTGATCCAGCGCGGGAAGGGCTAGCGGGGTGCGCGGGCGTACGCCCGCGCGGCCGCGATCCGCTCCACAGTCGACGGATGGCTGCCGAACAACGTCTGCTCCCAGGCGGGCGGATCCGGGTCGCCGAGGTTGACCAGGGCGAGGCGTTTCTGCATCTCCTCGAAGGTCCGCGGATCGCCGGTCACGGTCAGGGCGTGCTCGTCCGCCCGCGCCTCCACGGAGCGGGAGACGTACGCCTGGATCGGCCCGCCGACGAGTCCGGCCACGGTGCCCAGCGCCAGCAGGAGACCGATCGCCCGCGGGTCGGTCAGCGACTCCACTCCCGCCCGGCGCAGCAGCCCGGTCCATCCTCCGATGAGGAACAGCAGCACTACGAGGGTGGCCGAGCCGAGCGCGCCGATGAGCGTACCGGTGAGGACGTCGTTGCGCTTGGCGTGGCCGAGTTCGTGCGCCACCACGCTGACCACCTCGTCTTCGGGGGCCTCCCGCAGCAGCGTGTCGTAGACGACCACCCGCCGGGTCGGCCCCAGGCCGGAGACGTAGGCGTTGACCGCCCGCGTCCGCCGTGACGCGTCGGCCACCAGCACATCGCGTACCGGGACGCCGTCTTCGGCGGCCATCGCGACGATCCGGGTGCGCAGCGGACCGTCTTCCATCGGCGTGAACTTGTTGAACACCGGCTCGACCAGCAAGGGGAAGATGAACGACAGCAGCACGACCAGGCCGGCCGCGCCGGCCGCCGCCCACGCCCACCACCAGTTCGGGGCAAGGCGAGTGACGCCGAAGAAGACGAACAGGACTATCGCTCCCAGGATCGCCGTTATCGCGTACCCCTTGAGAAGATCGAGGGACCACGCGCCCCAGCCCTGCGTCGACAGCCCGTAGCGCACGGAGATCCGGTGGCCCACGGCCGCGAGCGGCAGCGTCACCAGGTCCGCGAGGAACAGCACCAGCAGGCCGCCGCCGACCGCCTTGACCCACCACGGTCCCGGCACGAGATCGACGAGCTTCGCGCCCAGCGGCGTCAGACCCAGGATCAGCGCCGCGACGATCCCCAGGATCATGCTCGGGTACGCGATGAGCCGCAGTTCGGCGCGGTAGTGGCGGGCGCGGGCGACCTTGTCGGCGGGCAGCTCGGCCAGGGCCGCGAGCTGGTCGGACCGGGGCGCCGGCGGCCGGTGCCACGGGACGAGCAGAGCGGCCGTGACGACGAGCCCCGCCACCAGCACCAGCAGCGTGACCCACGCCCACCCTCGCACGCTCATCCGCCCACCCTAATTCCCACCCCCCGTTTCCCCGCGATCATGAACTATCGGTCGTGATCGACCGGCGTGGCGTGTCCACAGCGCCCTGATCATTCGCCCACCACCATGATCAACGCGACCGTGTCCGCCCGAGATAGGGTCGCGATCATGAGTGCGAAGCTGGCTGTGGTGAGCGGTGGCGGAACGGGCATCGGCGCGGCGATCACGCGGGCGCTGGCCGAGGACGGGCACGAGGTGATCATCGCCGGGCGGCGCGAGGAGCCCCTGGCCAAGGTGGCGGCCGAGGTTCCGGGCGTGACCGCGGTCGTCGCCGACCTGGCCGACCCCGCGCAGGTCACCCGGGTCGCCGACGCGGTGGGCGACCGGGCGGTCGACGTGCTCGTCAACAACGCGGGCGGGTTCGTCATGTCCGAAGGCGACTCGCTGGCCGACGAGGCGGCGATGTGGCGGCGGACGTTCGACGTCAACGTGCTGACGGCGGTGTTGCTGACGACGGCGCTGGAGACGTCGCTGCGCCGGCCGGGCGGCCGGGTGATCCTGCTCAGTTCGATCGCCGCGCAGCGTGGCGGCGCTGGGCCGTACTCCGCCGCGAAGGCGGCCCTGCACGGCTGGGTGTTCGACCTCGCCGCGCGGCTCGGCCCGGACGGCGTGACCGCCAACGTCATCTCGCCCGGGTACGTGGCCGAGACCGAGTTCTTCGGCACCCGGATGACCCCGGAGGGGCACGCGCTGCGGGTCGGGCAGACGCTCGTCGGCCGGGCCGGGGTGCCGGACGACATCGCCGCCGCCGTCCGATGGCTCGCGGGCGCCTCCGGCGGCTACGTCACCGGACAGATCATCGGGGTCAACGGCGGCTCTGTCCTCGGCCGCTGAACGCCCACCCTCCTCCCCGCCCGGCGTGGTGATCATTGCGTCAGCCATGTTGTTTCAACGGACATTTCGCCGCCGGAAACAGCGTGGCTGACGCAATGATCACGAGAGGCGGGAAGCCGAAGCGCTGCGGAGATCCGGAGTTCGTCCTAGCGTAGGGGGAACGAAGGAGGCAAGCCGTGAGCAATACCAGGAAGGCCGGCAATTCGAAGAACCACCACAAGCCGGACGAATTGGCCTTTGATCTCGACCTGCGTGACCCCTCCGACGACCACGGGTACGCCGGGGAGCAGGCGCGGGAGGAGTCTCGCCAAGCGGCGATGGCCGCCCGGGAGAAGTCCATGCGGACGAAGATGTCGGTCGGTCAGGCGAACACGATGCGCCTCAAGCGGGGCAACCAGCCGCGCGGCGGCCGGTGACCCTAACCGCGCGCGACCCGGCGTAGCAGCGAATCCGCCGCCATGGGGTACGCCCCGTGGCGGCGTACGCCGTCGGCGACCTCCCGGTCGGAGGAGACGACCACGATCGGGCGCCCCGCCGGTTCGGCCCGGACCAGCCGCCGGACCAACTCGTCGGCGGTCTCTCCCTTGCGGGAGAACAGCACCCGCAGCCCACGCGGGTTCGGCGGCAGCCCGTGCACCTTCTCGGCGCCGTCGAAGACCACGGTGACCTCGGCCCGAGTCTGCGCGCCGAGCGCGCCCAGCGCCGTGATCAGCCGCGTACGCTGCTGTTCCAGCGACATCTCGGGATAACCGCGCTTCGTCACGTTGTAGCCGTCGACGATCAGATGCACCTTCGGCAACGCCAGCAGCTGATCGAGGCGGCCGGGATCGTCCTGGCTCTGGGCGCGCGCGGACGGGCCGGCACCGGCCGGGCGGTCGGCGTACTGCTCCGCCGTGGCGTCGGCCGGCAGGATCGTCGCCGGGTCGAGGGCCAGTTCCCGGCGCAGCCCGACGGCGGCCTGCCCGATCGTCTCCAGCAACAGCCACAGCCGCGCCTCGTCCACCGCCCGCTGCTGCCGGGCGTCCTGCCGGGCGGTGGAGGTCGACGCCTCCGCCTCGGCCAGCTTCGCCCGCAACCGGCGCAGTTCGGCGTCGTGGTCGGCGGTGTTCTTGGCCAGCCGCCCGCGTTCGGCCGCGAGCGAGTCGGTGGCCTTCTTCAGCGCCGCCTGCGCCTCCCGCAGGGCCTTCGCGGTGCCCCGAGACTCCTCCCGGACCGCGCTCAGCTCCTGGTGTGCCTTGGCCAGCTCGTCCCGCAGCTTCTCCACCTCGACGCGGGCGACCGCGCGATCGTGTTCGGCCCGCTGCGCCCGTGATTCGGCCGCCTGCAGCACCTCGCCGACGGCCGCACTCTCCGCCTCGAGGCGTACCGCGTGCTCGGCGGCGTCGAGCAGGTCGCGCCAGCCGGCCGGACGAGCGAGGTACGCCAGCGCGGCCACCTCGACGGGGTCGGCCGCCGCGGGCGACACTCCGTCGACGACGGCGGCGCCCAAGTCTCCGGCTTCGGTGACGACCCGCTGGCTGACCCGCTGGCGGAAGATGGGATCGGCGGTGAGGTGAGCGGCGATGACCGGGCCGCCCATCCGGGCGCGGCGGTTGGGGGCGAACTTGGCCACCTTGCGCAGGGGGACCGACAACTCGTCCTGCGGAATGCCGGCGAGCACCGCGGCGGTGAGCGTGATCACTCGCTGGCGCACCGGCTCGGGCAGAATGGGCTCCGGCTGAAAGTCCAGGTCGTCGCCGGTCTCGTCGGGTGCGGCGGCGTCGGCGGGCACGCCGGAGACGCCGCCCGGATCCGGGCGGCCGGTCAGCTCCGGCTCCGACATCTCTCCAGTCTCCCACCTCGGCGGGCCGCACGACGAGGCATCTTCTGTCACACCCGCCCCATATGGTGCGCTGCGTGCCGTCCGGACTCCCCCGTGCCGACCCGTCGGGTCGGACGAGCCGCCCGATCCCCGAGCAGCTCACCGTCGACCTTATCCTCGATGATCCGTTCGCGCAGGATCTGATCCACACCACGTTCGTCGTCCTCGACCTCGAGACGACCGGGGGCAGCCCGCACGACGGCGACGGGATCACCGAGGTCGGCGCGGTCAAGGTGCGGGGCGGCGAGGAGCTGGGGCGGTTCGCCACATTGGTCAATCCGGGTCATCCCATTCCACCGTTCATCACGGTGCTGACCGGGATCACCACCGCGATGGTCACCCCGGCGCCGAAGATCGAGGCGGTGCTGCCGGGGCTGCTGGAGTTCCTCCGGGACGCGGTCGTCGTCGCCCACAACGCGCCCTATGACGTGGGGTTCCTCAAAGCCGCCTGTACGCGGCACGGCTACACGTGGCCGAATCCGCGGGTGCTCGACACCGCCGCGCTCGCCCGCCGGGTGCTGATCCGCGACGAGGTGCCCAACCGGAAGCTGGGCACGCTGGCGGCCTACCTGCGGACCGAGCACCAGCCCAACCACCGGGCCTTCGACGACGCACTGGCCACGGTGGACGTCCTGCACGCCCTGATCGGCCGGCTGGGCAGCTTCAAGGTGCGGACACTCGGCGACGCCATCGAGTTCACCAAGGCGGTCACGCCGACGCAGCGGGCCAAACGCGGGCTGGCCGACGGGTTGCCGCACGCGCCCGGCGTCTACATCTTCCGGGCCGCCGACAACCGGGCGCTCTACGTCGGCACTTCCGGCGACATCGCGACTCGCGTACGCACATATTTCACGGCCGCCGAGAAGCGGGCCCGGATGTCGGAGATGATCCACATCGCGGAGCGCGTGGAGGCGGTCGTCTGCGCGCACGCCCTCGAAGCCCAAGTACGCGAACTGCGCCTCATCGCAGCGCACGCGCCGCCCTACAACCGGCGGTCGAAGTTCCCCGAGCGGGCCTGGTGGGTGCGGCTGACCGACGAGCCGTTCCCCCGGTTGTCCGTCGTACGCGAGCCGGGCGGCGGCCGGGCGAGCCTCGGCCCGTTCGCCGGACGGCAGGCGGCGCAGGCCGCGGTGGACGCCTGTCACGAGGCGCTGCCGCTGCGGCAGTGCACGGCGAAGCTGTCGGCGCGAAAGCCGTCGGCCACTTGTGCGCTGGCCGAGCTGGGCCGGTGTCCCGCGCCCTGTGAACTGCGAGTCGACCCCGACGAGTACGCGACGCTGGCGGCCGACCCGTTCGCCACGTCGGTGACCGGCGACCCCGGTCCGGTGGTCGACCGGCTGATGGCGCGGCTGAAGGTGCTGGCCGACGCGCAGCGGTTCGAGGAGGCGGCGGCGTTGCGCGGGCGGCTGGCCGCGTTCCTGCGGGCCGTCATCCGGATGCAACGGCTCTCGGCGGTGACCCGCATCGACGAGCTCGTCGCGGCTCGGCGGGACGCCAAAGGCGGCTGGGAGATCGCGATCGTCCGGCATGGGCGGCTCGCGGCGGCCATCACGGCGCCCGTCGGGACGCATCCGCGGATCAGCCTGGAGACGGCCCGCCTCACCGCCGAGACCGTACGCCCCGCCGCCGCCGGTCCGATCCCGTGCGCCACGGCCGAGGAGACGGAACGGATTCTGGATTGGCTGGAGCGCCCGGAGACCCGGCTCGTCGAAGTCTCCGCCGACTGGGCGTCACCAATTGGTGGCGCAGCGCGACTAAAACCCCTGTTGGCGAGGCTCGACGCCGCTTCCACGACACGGATCGTGAACGAAAGCCCATGAGGTATTGACCGAAAGTCCGACACGTTCGTTACTAGTCTTAAGAACGCGAGGAGCCCCCGTTCCGAAGGAACTCTTGACGCACCGTTGCGTAGGAACGTCATGAGCACCGTCCGCCACAAGGGAGGTGTCCATTATGGATGTCAATGCCACCTTGGGCACCACGCCGATATCCGGCCGGGTGCGCTCCTGGTTCGCGGCCCCGGACCGGTTGGGCCGGCCCGCGCCCAGCATCAGTCCCATGGCCGCGCTGGTACGCGCGCACCGGCAGGTGCACCCGGGAGCGGACACGACGGTCGTGCGGAAGGCATACGTGACGGCCAAGCGGTCGCACGACGGCCAGTTCCGCAAGAGCGGTGAGCCCTACGTCACGCATCCGGTCGCGGTCGCCCAGATCCTCGCCGACCTCGGGATGGACACGACGACCCTGGTCGCCGCGCTCCTCCACGACACCGTCGAGGACACGCCCTACACTCTGGAGCTGCTGCGCGAGGACTTCGGCGACGAGGTGGCGCACCTGGTCGACGGCGTGACCAAGTTCGACAAGGGTCACTTCGGAGCGATCGCCGAGGCCGAGACCATCCGGAAGATGATGGTGGCCGCCCGCCGCGACGTCCGGGTCCTCGTCATCAAGCTCGCCGACCGCCTCCACAACATGCGAACGCTCGACGCCCGCTCCCCCGCCTCTCGCGCCCGCATCGCGGGCGCGACGCGTGAGGTGCTCGTCCCACTCTGCGACCGGCTCGGCATCCAGGTCCTCAAACGGGAACTGGAGGACGTCGTCCTGGAGTACCTGGAGCCGGAGACGTTCGCCGAGATCGACAAGGTCGTCCAGGAGCGTCCGCTCTGGAAGGACTTCCTCGACCACATCATCCTGACCACCGAGCACGCCCTGCGCGCCGACGAGGTCCGCGGCGAGGTCCAGCCCCGGCACCGGCACCACTACACGATCTGGCGGGACACCCGCGCGGTCGGGGACAACATCAAGCCCCTGGACATGCCCCGCATCGTGGTCCTCCTCGAGGGACCCGACACCGAGTGCTACACCGCGCTGGGCGCCATCCATCGGACCTTCCGCCCAGTGCCGGGCCGGTTCAAGGACTACATCGCGTCGCCCAAGAACAACCTCTACCGCTCCCTGCACACGACCGTGCTCGGCCCGGACAGCCGCCCGGTCGAGGTGCTCATCCGCACCCAGCAGATGCACCGCGACGTCGAATACGGCATCATCTCCCGGTTCCGGTTCCCGCCGAACCGCGTACTGTCCGACAAGGTCAGCGCCTCCATCGGGCAGGCCCTCACCAGTGCGCCCGTCATCGCGCTCGGCAAGCGGCTGCCGGACGCCCTGCGCCGTCCGCTCGCCGGTGCGCTCGGCAAGCTGACCGGCGACGCTCAGGACGCCCGCGCCGCCGCCGCGGAAGCCGCCGAGACCGCCGACCTCGAATGGCTGCGCCGCGTACTGGACCTGGAACAGGACACCTCCAACGCCGCGCACTTCGTGCGATCGCTGCGCAGCGACCTCGCCGAGACGCAGATCCAGGTCATCGCCCGGGGCCGCACCGTCGTCCTGCCCAGCGGCTCGACCCCCGTCGACGTCGCGTACGAGTTCGGGCCGACGGTCGGCGACCGCATCCTCTCGGTCGCGGTGAACGGCGAGATGGCCGCCCTGTCGACGGCGCTGGTCGACGGCGACGTCGTCGAGATCATCGAGGCCGCCCCCGGTCAGCCGTGCGGGCCCTTCGAGGAATGGCTCACCTTCGCCAAATCGCCGAAGGCCCGGGTCTACCTGCGGAGGCGGTTCCGCTCCTACTCCGCCGACGACGTCCCCTCGGGCACCATCACCGACCGCATCGCGATCGGCCGGGCCGCGCTCGGGTTGGCGCTACGCCGCCGATCCCGGGGGCTCGCCGACGACGAGTGGCTGGTCAAGCTGGCCGAGCACCTCGACTTTCCCGACCTCGACACCATGCTGGTGACCATCGCCGAACACCGGATGAGCGCCGACACCGCCGTCGACAAGCTCATCCAGCTGGTCGATCACGGTCCCACCGGCTGAAGCCGCGGCCCGAGATTCGCTACAGTCTCCCAGTGAGCCCACGCCGTTCCGCCCTGCGTACCCGGCTGACCGCGATCGGCTACGGGATCTTCTACCGGCTGCCGCACAAGACCCGCCTGCGCCTCGTCCGCCTCGCGACCCCGAAGTACACGATCGGCGCGGTCATCCTCGTCTTCGACGTCGGCGCCGACCCGGACGGCCCCCCGCGACGCATCTTGTTGCTGCGCCAGCCGCCTGGCCGGGGCTGGACGCTGCCGGCCGGGTTGCTCAACCGGGGCGAGACACCGCTCGAAGGGGCGGTACGCGAGGCCGGCGAGGAGACTGGAATCGAGTTCAGCCCGGAGCAGCTGGTCCCGGCCGCGCCGAACGCCGTCGTGCATACCAACGGGCGCTGGATCGACACGGTGTTCACCGCCCGGGTCGACGCCGAGGCGGTCAAGCTCTCGGTCGACGGAGCCGAGGTCTGGGAGGCTGCCTGGCATCCGCTCGACGAGCTGCCGAATCTGACCGTCGCGACTGGACGGCTCCTGAGCAACTACGGCGTCGTCCCGGCCGACCGGCCCGCCGGTGGCTCGCCGGAGAGGCTCCCCGGCCATGGCTGAGCTGGCGGCGATCGTACTCGCCGCGGGCGAGGGCAGTCGCCTTCGTCCACTGACGACGCTGCGGCCGAAGGCCCTGTGCCCGGTCGGCAACGTCCCCATGCTCGACCGCGCGCTCGCGCTGCTGGACGAGATCGGCCTGGCCGGCCCGGATCGGGTCGCGGTCAACGCCTGCTGGCTGGGTGACCAGATCGCCGAGCACGTCGGCGACCGCGCGCACGTGAGCGTCGAGAAGGACCTGCTCGGCAGCGCGGGCAGCGTCGGGCACCTGCGCGACTGGGTCGACGGGCGGCCGGTGCTCGTGATGAACGCCGACGCGTACTTCTCCGCCGACGTCACCATCTCCGCGCTCGTCGAGGACTGGGACGGCGAACGCCTGCGGATGCTCGGCCAGCGGCACGTGGGCGGCGTCGGCGAGTTCGGGGCCTATGACTTCGCGGGCATGTCGCTGCTCCCGGCCGCGACGGCGGCGTCCCTGCCCGCGGACCATGGAGATCTGGTACGCCTGGCGTGGCGACCGGCCGAGGCGGCGGGGACGCTGGACGTGATCCGGTTGCACGGCCTCTACCTGGACTGCGGCACTCCCCGCAGTTACCTGCACGCGAATCTGCTCGAGGTCGAGGAGAGCCTGATCGCCCCGGACGCGGTCGTCACCGGCGACGTCCGGCGTAGCGTCGTCGGCGAGGGGGCCACCGTCCACGGTGACGTCAGCGATTGCGTCGTCTGGCCCGGATCGGAGGTCGCCCAGGGCGAGCGCCTGAGCCGGGCGGTACGCGCGCAGGATCTCACCGTGCGAGTAGAGTCACGCTCGTGATCACCGCGATTGTTCTCATCGACTGTGCCACCGACTCGATCCCCGAGGTCGCCGCGACGCTGGCCGATCTGCCCGGGGTGAGCGAGGTCTACTCGGTGGCGGGCAGCGTCGATCTCATCGCCGTCGTGCGGGTGAAGGAGTTCGAGCAGATCGCCGAGGTCATCGCCGGCGGCATCTCGAAGACTCCGGGAGTGGTCGGCACCGACACGCACATCGCGTTCCGGGCGTACTCGCGGCACGATCTCGAGGAGACGTTCTCGATCGGCTTCCCCACCTGACCCCTACCCGTCGGTAACATCCGGCGGTTAGGCTGGTCGCCATGCAGTTGTTCCTCGACCGCGGCGCCGACCGCCTCTCGGTCGGCGTGACCACCGCGGCCGACCCCGACGCACCCTTCTTCGTCGTCTTCCCGGCGATGGGCGTTCCCGCGCGGTACTACAGCCAGCTCGTCACCCGGCTGACCGCCGACGGCTGCGGCGTGGCCGTCGCCGACCTACGTGGCACCGGGGAAAGCCGGCCGAAGGCCACCCGAGCCGCCCAGTACGCGATGACCGACCTCGCCGACGACGTCGGATCCGTCCTGGCCGCCACCGCCGAACTCCGAGCGGGACGGCGTACCTTCCTGCTCGGGCACTCCCTCGGCGGGCACGCCGGCGTCATCCATCTCGCCCGGAGTGCTCCGGAGAATCCGGTCGACGGCTTGATCCTGATCGCCTCCGGGTTACCGCTGTGGCGACTGTTCGGGGCGCGCTCGCTCGGCGTACTGACCTTCGCCGAGGGCATCCGCGCGGTCAGCTCGCTGCTCGGCCACTGGCCCGGCTGGGGCTTCGGCGGCCGGCAGTCTCGCGGCGTCATCCAGGACTGGGCGCACACCGCTCGGCGGGGCGAGTTCGCACCGCGGCTCGGGGTGGCCGACCGGCTCGGCGACATCACCCTGCCCGTCCTGGCGATCAGCGTCGACACCGATCAGTACACCCCGCCGCCCACGATCGATCTGCTCGTCGGCAAGCTCACCGGAGCGAAGGTGACCCGCGTCCACGTCACCGAGGACGAGGCCGGCGCTCCCCTCGACCACTTCCGCTGGGCCCGGACGCCGGGCGCGATCGTCGACCGCGTCACCGCCTGGCTCCCCGTCGCCGCGCCCGCCGACCTGTCCTAGCCGGATCAGGGTTCTCGGTCGAATCTTGCTCCTTGATTCGACCGAGAACCCTGATCCAGCGCCCGCGGTCCGGCGCCCGCGGTCCGGCGCCCACGATCCAGCGCCCACGATCCAGCGCCCGCGGCGCGGCCATTCCCAGCGGCGGACAGCGAGAGGCCCCCACCGGATCGGTGGGGGCCTCTTCGCGTACGGGTGCGATCAGACGCCGGTCTTCTCGCGGTCCTTCTCGGGAGCCGGCGGCAGCTGCGGCTTGACCGGCACCTCGATCGGCCGGAAGAAGCCCCGGATCGCCGGGCCGAGCGCCCCGAGCCGGTTCATCTTCTTCGGCACCGTCCAGTTGACGTACGGCAGCTCTTCCGGGTGCCCGTGGTCGTCCACCGGGGCCAGCGGCTGGTGGACCTCGACGAAGGCGCCGTTCGGCAGGCGCTTGATGATGCCCGTCTCGACACCGTGCGCCAGCACCTCCCGGTCGTGCTGCTGCAGGCCGAGGGCGATGCGGTGGGTGATGTAGTACGCCAGCGGCGGGATCACCAGCAGCCCGATGCGGCCGGCCCAGGTCATCGCGTTCAAGCTGATGTGGAACTTGTCGGCGATGATGTCGTTGCCGCCGGAGATCAGCAGCACGACGTAGAACGAGATCGCCATCATGCCCAGCGCCGTACGCTGCGGGACGTCCCGCGGCCGCTGCGCCAGGTTGTGGATGGACTTGTCCTTGTTCTTCCGGGCCTCGATGAACGGCCACGCCATCGGCAGGATCGTCAGGATGCCGGGCAGCACGACCGTCGGCCAGAAGATGCCGGGGATCATGTACTGGTGACCGGCGATCGAGAAGGTCAGCTCCCAGGCGGGCATCAATCGGGTCGAGCCGTCGAGGAACATGACGTACCAGTCGGGCTGGCTGCCGGCGGAGACCACCGCCGCGCGGTAGGGGCCGAAGAGCCAGATCGGGTTGATCTGGAACAGGCCGCCCATCGCCGCGATGACCGCGAAGACGAGCATGAAGAACCCGCCCTGCTTCATCACGTAGCGCGGGAAGAACCGCTCGCCGACGACGTTGGTGTTCGTCCGGCCCGGGCCGGGCCACTGCGTGTGCTTCTGGATGAAGACCAGCGTGATGTGCACGGTGATCAGGGCCAGCAGCACCAGCGGGATCAGGAACACGTGCACGATGTACAGGCGGTCCAGGATCACGTGGCCGGGGAACTCCCCGCCGAACAGCGAGCTGGTCACCCAGGTGCCGATCACCGGGATGGACAGCATGATGCCGGTGGCGATCCGCAGACCGGTGCCCGACAGGGCGTCGTCCGGCAGCGAGTAACCGGCGAAGCCCTCCAGGAAGGCGAGCCAGAACAGCAGCAGGCCGATGATCCAGTTCGTCTCACGCGGCTTGCGGTACGCGCCGGTGAAGAAGATCCGGAACATGTGCACGATGATCGCCGCGACGAAGAGCAGCGCCGCCCAGTGGTGCATCTGGCGGACGATGAGGCCACCGCGGACGTCGAAGGAGAGGTCCAGCGACGAGGCGTACGCGTGGGACATCTCCTGGCCGCGCAGCGGCACGTAGGAACCGTTGTAGGTGACCTCGGTCATCGACGGGTCGAAGAACAGCGCCATGAAGGTGCCGGTCAGCAGCAGGACGATGAACGAGAAGAGCGCGATCTCGCCCAGCAGGAACGACCAGTGGTCGGGGAAGACCTTGTTGAGGATCCCCCGGATCGGACCGGCGACCTTGAACCGCTCGTCGACGGCGTTGGCCGTCGCCCCGGGCAGGGCCTTGAGGTCTACTTTGCGTCGCTTCATTTGGATGGCCTCTCCCAGTACGCGGGCCCGACGGAGACGTCGAAGTCGCGCCGCGCGAATAGGTATCCCTCATCATCGACTCCGATGGCGAGCATCGGCAACCGGCGGGCGGCCGGGCCGAAGATCGGCCGGGCGTTGTCGGTGATCAGGAACTGCGACTGGTGGCACGGGCAGAGCAGCCGGTTGGTCTGCTGCTCGTAGAGGCTGGCCGGGCAGCCGGCGTGCGTGCAGATCTTCGAGTACGCCACG
>JABFYB010000554.1 GCA_013361475.1 Hamadaea sp. | reverse complement strand
AACGGTCACTCCCGCCCCGGCCGACGGCGACGTTCGAGAAGCCCTGACCGCCGGAGTCGACGGGCGCGGACGGCTCTTCGTCGTCTACCGCGCCACCGGGGGTCAGGGCTTCCTCGGCTGGTGCGTACGCCCGGACTGCGCCCAGACCAAGGTCATCCGGCAAGGCGAGATCGACGCGGACGCGCCCACCCTCGACGACCTCCTCCGCGTACGCCAAGTCGGCGGCGTACGCCTGTGTTCCTTCACGACCTGTCACGGGCTCATGCCGGCGGTGGTCGCGGCGCGGCCCGGCGGCGGGTACTACGCCGTCCTCGCCGACCCGGCCGGCCCCGACGACCTCCGCCTCATCCGCTGCCCTGACCCGCTCTGCGACCGCTACGTCCACGTCGCGCCGCTGACGCGGGACCATGGCCAGGCCGAGCGCTGGATGATCACGGTCAGCCCCGAGGGGCGGGTCGTGGTGACCAAGCCGGGCGAGTCGCCATCCGTGATCATCACCGTCGACCCGGCCTGATCCGGCCCTGCGTTTGCGCTGGATCAGGGATCCGGGTCGAATCTTGGGCCAAGATTCGACCGAGAACCCTGATCCAGCGCGAACACGCACCGCGTGGCAGCGCGGTGCGAACGGGCAGCGCGAAAAGGCAAGGCGGTGGGAGAGGCAACGGGTGACTGGGGTCACACCCGGGTATGTCACTTTTCAGGAGGCTGCCCTGTCCCATGGGCATGACCGAGATGAAGAACCAGACCGTGATCGTGGCCGGAGCCAGCGGTGTCTTCGGCCGCCACATCCGCCACGCCCTCGCCGACGCCGGGCACACCGTGCTGGGGCTCGGCCGGGGTGAGCACAACGAGATCCGGGGCGACCTGCTCGACCGAGAGGGTCTGCTCCGGGCGTTCGCGGGGGTCCAGGCCGACGCGGTGGTGCACGCGGCGACTGCGTTGAAGAAGCCGCCGATGACCCACAAGGGCATGTACGGCACGGACGATCTGCGAATCGCGGGGACCGCGAACCTGCTCGAGGCCGCCAAGCTGGCCGGCGTACGCCGGTTCGTCGGCGAGAACATCGTCTTCGGCTACGGCTACCGCGACTTCGGTGACCGGGTGTTGACCGAGGCCGACGAGTTCGGGGTGACCGACCCGGACGCCGGATTCAACCGTCACCTGGAGGGCATGCGAGAGAAGGAGAACCTGGCGCTGGCGTCGGGGCTGGAAGCCGTCTCGCTCCGGTTCGGCTTGTTCTACGGGCCGGGCGCGACCGAGACGATGGTGCAGATGCTGCGCAAACGGCAGATGCCGTCGTTCAACGACCATGGTCGCGTACTGCCGTGGACGCATCTGGCCAGCGCGGCGAACGCCGTCGTCGCGGCGATCGAGGCGGACCGACTGAGTCCGGCGTACAACGTCGTGGACGCCGAGAAGGGCTTCGGCGGCATGATCAGGGCGATCGCCCACGCGTTCGACGCGCCGAAGCCGTTCACCGCGCCGACCTGGATGATGGCGGTCGCGCCTTACATGTACCGCGCGCTGCACATCAACCTGCGGGTGTCGAGCGACAAGGCTCGCGAGGAGCTCGGCTGGCGGCCGGAGTACACCACCGTGGAGGAGGGTCTCCGGGCGCAGACCCTGCTGCGGGTCTAACCTCACGACATGATCGACACGCAGGTCTTCGCCGAGCATCGGCGGCTGCTCTTCGACGTCGCGTACCGGATGACGGGGAGCGTCGCCGATGCCGAGGACGTCGTGCAGGACGCCTGGCTGCGGTGCCGTGAGGTGGACGCGGACCAGGTCGCCAATCCGCGGGCGTACCTGGTCAAGACGATCACCAATCTTTCCCTCAACCAGCTCACCTCCGCCCGTGCCCGGCGCGAGACCTACGTCGGGCCATGGCTGCCCGAGCCGGTTCTCACCACGCCCGACGCGGGACAGGAGGTGGAGATGGCCGAGTCGATCTCCCTGGCCATGCTGGTCGTCCTCGAGACGCTCGGCCCGGCCGAGCGCGCGATCTTCCTGCTCCACGACGTCTTCGGCTACAGCCACGCCGAGATCGCGTCCATTCTGGACAAGTCCGAGCCCGCGGTGCGCCAGACCGCGACTCGGGCTCGCGCGCATGTCGCGGCCCGCCGGCCGCGCTTCGACGTCGACCAAGGGGTACGCGATCAAGCAGTGGACCGCTTCCGCCAGGCCTGTGTCGGGGGCGACCTGAACGCGATGATGGAGCTGCTGGCCCCGGACGTCGTCTGCTGGTCCGACGGCGGCGGCAAGGTCACCGCGGCCCGCCGCCCGCTGCTCGGCGCCGACAGTGTCGCGCGCTGGCTCCTCGGCGTCTTCGCCAAGCCGGAGTCGCGGGGGGCCGAGCTGAGGCTCGCCGAGATCAACGGCGAGCTGGGCATTCTCGGCACGGTGAACGGCCGGCCCGTCGGGGTGGTCTGCTTCGACTTCGCCGACGACCGGATCACCGGCGTACGCATGCAGGTGAACCCGGACAAGCTGCGGGGGCTCAGTCGCTGAGCCGCTCCCGTCGTAGGTCCACGAAGGCGATGGCGTGCCCGTCGAGGAGGTAACGGTCGGTCTCGGCGAAGCCGTGGCGCAGCGCGAACCGCAGTCCGTCCGCATTGGACTCCAGCACGACCGTCTCGACGGCGGTCGCCCCCAGGCCGGCAGCCACCGTCAGCGCGTGCCGGTAGATCTGCTCGCCGAATCCCTGCCGCCGATGCTCGGGCAGGACGCGGGCGATCACGGTCGCCGCGATGGGATCGTCGGCCGGCGGACGCACGGTGTAGTTGCCGACGAGGGTGTCCCCCGCGTACGCCACCGCCAGCCGGTTCCGCTGAGCGCGTACCCGGATGTCCTCGACCGACAGCGGGTCGGTGGGGATGATCAGGTTGTGGACGTGCTGCCAGTCGAGCAGCACGCGCTCGGACTCGACGGATTCCTCGACGGATTCCTCGTTGGATTGCTCGACGGATTCGAAGCGAAGGTCGGACACGGCTCAAACCTAAGGGGTGCGCACATGCTGCGACGGCTCGACCTCGGGCACATCATCCGGCCCGCCTCCGAAGCGGGCACCGAGCATCCGCGAGTGGAGTCGATCCTGGCGTACGTGGTGCGGCGGCCGGAGGGTGTGCTGCTGTTCGACACCGGCATCGGCTCGCATCCCGAGGTCGACGACCATTACCGGCCACATCGGCGCGACCTGCGGACGGCGCTGGCCGACGTGGGCGTACGCCTCGACGAGGTCTCCCTCGTGGTCAACTGCCACCTGCACTTCGACCATTGCGGCGGCAACCCGCTGTTCCCCGGTACGCCGATCCTGGCCCAGCGGACCGAACTGTCCACCGCGCGTACCACCGAGTACACCCTGCCCGAGTTGGTCGACTTCACCGGCGCCCGATATGACGAGCTGGACGGCGAGACCGAGCTCTGGCCCGGGATGTGGATCATCCCGACCCCCGGGCACACTGATGGCCACCAGTCCCTCGTCGTACGCCGAGACGACGGCACGGTCGTGCTGGCCGGGCAGGCGCACGACTTCGCCTCGGAGTTCTCCCACGACCACCTCGCGTACGCCGTCGGCGCCGCGCCGCACAGTCCGTGGCTGGAGCGGCTGCTGCAGTTCGATCCCCGGCGGGTGCTCTTCGCCCACGACTCCGCCGTCTGGGAGCCGCCGCGCTAGACCGTGAAGCGCCAGACCGTGGTCGGCTTGACCTTGGTGTCCTCCAGCGCCGGGCGTACCGGGACGTCGTAGCGCGCGACCTCGCCGAGAAGGTGCCGGGGCAGGAAACCGCGTCCGGGGTCGCCGACGAGGACTTCGACGCCCCGGCGAGCAGCCGCGCTGAGCAGCTTCGTCATGGCCGCCGCGACCGCGGCGGTGTAGAAGGCGTCGCCCACCAGGATCACCTCCGCGTCGGCGATCCGCACCGGGTCCGCCTCGCCGAGCACCGCCTCGACCTGGGCTCCGTTGGCGTCGGCGTTGCGCTCGATCGCCGTGACCGCGGCCGGGTCGGCGTCCACTGCGCGTACCCCTTGGGCTTGGGCGAGAAAGGCCGCGATCGCGACCACCCCGGAGCCGGAGCCGAGGTCGACCACCCGGCGGCCGCGGACGGTCTCGGGCCGGTCGAGCAGGTGGCGGGCCAGGGCGACGCCGCCGGGCCAGGCGAACGCCCAGAACGGCGGCGGCCGGTCGCTGGAGTAGCCGCTGTCGAAGAGGCCGGCCTGCTCGGCGGCCTGGTAGAGCCGGATCTCGGGGAGCAGCGGCACCTCGGTGAGCCGGGTGGCGGTCACCCTTGCTTCTTCGCGTCGTACGCGGCCTGGGCGGCGAGCACGGTCGGCAGGTGACCTTCGAGGAGGTCGATCAGGCCGCGCAGCCGGTCGGCGACCTGCTTGCCGAGCGGGGTGAGGCTGTACTCGACGCGGGGCGGGATGGTCGCCTGCACGTCGCGGCTGACCATGCCGTCGCGTTCGAGCGTCTGCAGCGTCTGGGCCAGCATCTTCTCGCTGACTCCGTCGACGCGGCGGCGCAGCGCGTTGAACCGGTACGCCCCCTCGTCCAGCGCGACCAGCGCGAGGATCCCCCACTTGCCGGCGATGTCCTCCAGCGCGTTACGCGAGTCGCAGCCACGCGCGAACACGTCGGCGATCAGCTCGTCGCTCGGCTCGATCTCAAGGCGCTCGGTCATGCCTCCACGGTACGCGCCCACGCAGCACTACCTCGTATGTCTGTGCTCACCATCAGTTGGCACTTTCGAAAAGTTAGTGCAGGATGGTCGGCGAGCTTCATTACCGCTATCAGGGAGAACGCATCATGATCGTCGTCACCGGAGCCACCGGGCACCTCGGCCGCCTCGTCGTCGCCGACCTGCTGGAGCGGGGCGTACCCGCGTCGCAGATCGTCGCCGCCGTCCGGGACGCCGACAAGGCCGCCGACCTGGCCGCCCAGGGCGTCGAGGTCCGCCGGGCCGACTACGACGACCCCCAGTCGCTCAAGGAGGCATTCGCCGGAGCGCAGAAGGTGCTGCTGATCTCCGCCTCCGTCGTCGGGCAGCGGGTGCCGCAGCACAAGAACGCCATCGACGCCGCCGTCGCCGTAGGCGTGCCGTTCCTGGCGTACACGAGCATCTTGAAGGCCGACACGACCGGCGTCGCGCTGGCCGGGGAGCACAAGGAGACCGAGGCCTACCTGGCCGCCTCCGGTCTGGCGTACGCGCTGCTCCGCAACAGCTGGTACACCGAGAACTACACCGGCTCGGCCGCCGCCGCGATCGCCGCCGGGACGGTGCTGGGCAGCGCCGGAACGGGCCGGGTCGGCGCGGTGCCGCGGGCCGACTACGCCGCCGCGGCCGCCGCCGTCCTCACCAGCGACGGGCACGCGGGTCAGGTCTACGAGCTGGCCGGTGACGAGCCCTTCACCATGGCCGAGTACGCCGCCGAACTCGCTCGCGTCTCCGGCAAGCCGGTCACCTACTCCGATCTTCCGGCCGACGCGTACGCCGAGGCACTGACCGGCTTCGGGCTCGACGCCGGCTACGCCGCCGCCCTCGCCGACGCCGACCTCGGCATCGCGCGCGGAGACCTCGCCTCGGACAGCGGCGACCTCGCCCGGCTCATCGGCCGCCCGACGACGTCGCTCGCCGACGCCGTCCGCGCCGCCCTCTGACCCCGTTCCTGTCGGGGCGCTCCTCCGGTGGGCGCTGGATCAGGGTTCCCGGTCGAATCTTCGTTCATGATTCGACCGGGAACCCTGATCCGGCGGGAGAGAGGCCGGCTACGGGCTGGTGCAGCTCACTGTGGGGACGGCGTTCGTGCCGGTCTGCGAGGCGAGGAAGCCGACGCTGACCGACCCGTTGGCCGGTATCGAGGTGTTCCAGCTCACCGGTTTGACGGTGACGCCGGCCCCGGACGCGGTCAGGGTGCCGTTCCAGAGTTGGCTGATGGTCTGGCCGTTGGCGAAGGTCCACTTCAGCGTCCAGCCGTTGACGGCCGCCGAACCGGCCTTGACCACCACCTCGCCCTGGAAGCCGCCGCCCCAGGAGTTCACGATCGAGTAGGTGGCCGAGCAGGCTCCGGTGGGCGCCGGGGTGGACGCGGTCGGGCTGACGCTGGCGCTGGCACTCGGCGACGCCGAGGGCGACGAACTCGTCGTCACCGACGGCGACGGCGACGGGTTGGTCCCGCCGCCACCGATGCCGGTGACCTCGCCGTTCCCGCCGTCGAAGACGACGTCGGAGCAGCCGTAGAAGGTCTCGGTGCTGTCCGACCGCTTCCAGACCGAGTAGATGACGTGCCGGCCGGTCTTGTTCGGCAGGTTGCCCGACCAGTAGTAGTTGCCGGTCGGGGCGGAGCCGTTCAGCGGCGGGTGGTCCACCGACAGGAACGGCGTCGACTCCATGTCCGCCCAGGTCAACGCCTGGTTGGGGTTGTAGCCGTCCTTCGTGACGTACAGGTAGAACCAACCGGGGTGGGCGGCCCAGGCGGCGTACGTCCAGTTGAAGGGCGCACCCGAGGTCAGGTGGGTGAGCGGCCAGTCGTTGCGTGGGGCGTCGAAGCCGGCGTACTTCGTGAAGCCGCCGCTGCAGAGCGCGCCGTCGGGGATGAACCCGGTGGTACGCCCGGCGCCGTCGGACCTCAGGACGCCGTACCAGTCGTAGAACGGCTGGGCGCCGCCGACCGCGAGGGCGTTCTGACAGGCGGGATTGGTCGGTTTGATCTCGCCCGTGGAAGTGAGACCGTCCTTGTAGCACAGGTAGGTGCGGCTGCCCGGGGTCAGCAGCGCACCGTGTGCCCAGGTAGTGGCCGGAATGAGCGCGGCGACGACCGCCGCGACCAGTCCCACCACAATGGAGTGTCCCACCGTCGCGCGTCTGATCTTCACCTTGTTCTCCCTTCGGAGGTGATCAGCACGGGGACGTCAGGGCCGTGGGAGAAGCCCAGTGCGGCAAGCGCATCACGTGATCAGGAATCCAGCAATGCAGATGTCACAGTATGGGAACGCTCCCAGGGCCGGGCGGCGTTATCGTGTCCCGATGCCGGAAGTGATCGTTCTCGGGTTGGGCAGCATGGGGTCGGCGGCGGCGTACACGCTGGCCGCGCGCGGTCTCGACGTCGTCGGCGTCGACCGGTTCACCCCACCGCACGACCGGGGCGCGCACGCGGGCGGCACCCGGATCATCCGCATGACCTACGCCGAGGGCGCGGCCTACGTGCCGCTGCTGCACCGGACCTACCAGCTCTGGTGGGAGCTGGAGCAGGAGAGCGAGGTTCGGCTGGTGACGCCCACCGGCGGGCTGAACCTCGGCCGGCCCGAGAGTGCGACCGTGAGCGGGGCGCTGACCAGCGCCCGCGCGCACGGGCTGGCGTACGAGCTGCTCGACGCGGACGCGATCCGGCGCCGCTTCCCCCAGTTCCGCCCGGCCGAGGACGAGGTCGCGGTGCTCGACACGGCCGCCGGTTTCGTCACGCCCGAGATCGCGATCTCGACGATTCTCGGCCTCGCCGAGCGCGCGGGCGCGAAGCTGAGGTTTGGCACAGCCGCCGTCTCATATCGTGAGACCTCGTCCGGAGTGTCCGTTTCGCTGGCCGACGGCGACGAACTGCACGCCGAACGCCTGATCATCGCCCCCGGCGCCTGGGCACCTGGCCTCCTCGGCGACCTGCCGCTGCGAGTGGAACGCCGGGTGCAGCACTTCTGGCGACCCGGCCCCGGCTTCACGCCCGCGGAGTTCCCGGCCTGGATCTGGGCGGCGGACGGGCTCACCGCGTACGGGGTGCCCGAGCACGAGGGGCAGGTGAAGGCCGCGTTCCACGCCCCGCCGACGCCCGAACAGATCGATGCCGACACCGGCGCGGCGCCTCCGCGTCCCGACGAGGAGCAGCCGGTACGCGATTGGCTGCGACCGCGACTCCCCACTCTGGCCGGCGCAGCCTACGCCGGCGGCAAGCAGTGCACCTACACCCTGACCCCGGACGAGAACTTCATCCTCGGCGCGATCTCCGGCCGGGTGGTCGTGGCGGCGGGCTTTTCCGGGCACGGCTTCAAGTTCGTGCCGGTCGTCGGGGAGATCCTGGCCGGCCTCGCCACCGACGTCGTCCCGCCCTACGACCTCGCGCTCTTCTCCCCCGCCCGATTCCGCTAGAGGGCGTCGATCGCGCGGAAGATCCGCACGTCCGAGATCGGGTACGCCGTCCCCATGCTCTGCGCGAAGTAGCTGACCCGCAGCTCCTCGATCATCCAGGGGATCTGGGTGACGGCGTCGGCCGCCCGGCGGGCGGGCGGGAGCTGGGCCACGACGTCGGCGTACTCCTGCTGGATCTCGTGGATCAGATCCGTGTAGGAGCGGTCCCGCTGCAGGTTGCCGGGTAGCTTCTCCAGCCGGATGTCGATCGCCTTCAGATAGCGCTGCAGGTGCGGGAGCAGCCACCAGCCCGTCTCGGCCACGAAACCGGCCCGGATCAACCCGGTGAGCTGCTTACGGATGTCGTTCACGGCCGCCACGTACGCGATGTTCGACACCGCCTTGAGCCGTCGCTCGATCTCGTACGACGCCTTGAGGATCAGCTCCACTTTGGAGACGACTTCCTCGAACGCGTCGAACAGCCGCTCTCGGACGGTTTCCTGCAACTTCGCGAACGCGGTGGGGTCCCAGGCCGGGCCGCCGCTCTCGGCGATGATCCGATCGACGGCACAGGCGACGCAGTCGTCCAGCAGCGCCGCCACACTGCCGTGCGGACCCCGGCTCAGGGCCAGCTTCGCGGCGTTGTCGAGCCGGCTCGACAGGTAACGCACCGGGGAGAACGGCAGGTTCAGCATCAGCACCCGGCGAGTGCCTCGCCACATCGCCTTCTGCTGCTCGGCCTCGCTCTCGTAGAGGCGTACGCCGACCGAGTCTCCCTCGTCGTGCAGCGCCGGGTACGCCTTGACGGTGTATCCCATGCGCTTGCGCTCGACCGATCGCGGGATCTCCGTCTCGGGGAACTCGCGCAGCCCGGACTGCTCCACATCGGAGACCGCCTCGTGGAAGACCTCCTTGGTCTTCGGCCGCAGCTGTTCCTGGATCGCGGCCAGATCCTTGCCGGTCGCGAGCACCTTGCCGCCGTCCTCGACGGAGAAGGTCATCCGCAAGTAGTCCGGGATACGCGACAAGTCCCAGGCGTCGTAGGGGATCTCGACGGCGGCCAGCCGGTGCAGGTGCCGCCCGAGCGCCTCCAGCAGCGTCCCCTCGTACGGCTTGAGCTGCGTCAGGGCGTACTTGGCGTGATCGGGGACCGGCACGAAGTGCCGTCGCAGCACCTTCGGCAGCCCGCGCAGCAGGGAGGTCACCAGCTCCTCTCGCAGCCCTGGGATCTGCCAGTCGAAGCCCTCCGTCGTGAGCCCTGCGAGCGCGGGGAGCGGGATGTGGACGGTCACGCCGTCGGCCGCCGTACCCGGCTCGAACTGATACGTCAGCGGGAACTCGTGATCCCCCGTACGCCACACGTCCGGGAAGTCAGCCTCGGCGACCCCGCCGGCCCCGGCGTTGACCAGCATGGCCGGATCGAAGGTGAGCAGCTCGGGCTGCTGCCGGCGGGCGGTCTTCCACCAGCTGTCGAAATGCCGCCCGGAGACCACGTCGGCCGGGATGCGGGCGTCGTAGAAGTCGACCAACGTCTGGTCGTCGACGAGGATGTCCCGGCGGCGCGCCCGGCTCTCCAGCTCCTCGACCTCGCCGAGCAATTCCTTGTTCTTGGCGTAGAACTCGTGCCGGGTGTCCCAGTCGCCCTCGACCAGCGCATGCCGGATGAACAGCTCCCGGGACAGCGGCGGGTCGATCTGCCCGAAGTTCACCCGGCGCTGCACCACCAGCGGTACGCCGTACAAGGTGACCCGCTCGTAGGCGAGCACGGCGGCGGCCTTCCGCGACCAGTGCGGCTCGCTGTAGGACCGCTTGACCAGGTGATCGGCCAGCTTCTCGACCCACTCGGGTTCGATCTTCGCGACCGTCCGCGCCCACAGCCGGGACGTCTCCACCAGCTCGGCCGCCATCACGAACCGGGGCGACCGCTTGAAGAGCACCGATCCCGGGAAGATCGCGAACTTGGCGCCGCGGGCTCCGGCGTACTCGCGCTTCTCCTGCTCATAGAGGCCGATGTGGCTCAGCAGACCCGCCAGCAACGCCTGGTGGATCGCGTCGCCGTCGATCGACTTGTCCGGGTCGGGCGCCGCGCTCACCGCCACACGCTGGTCGCCGTTGTCCCCCACCGCCCGGCGCAGCTGGCCGAACAGGTCCTGCCATTCGCGTACGCGCAGGTAGTGCAGGTATTCGGACTTGCACAGGCGGCGGAACTGGTTGCCCGACAGCTCCTGCTGCTGCTCGTGCAGATAGTTCCAGAGATTGAGGTACGCGAGGAAGTCCGACTCCTTGTCGGCGAACCGGGCGTGCGACTGACTCGCCTGCTGTTGCTTGTCCTGCGGCCGCTCCCGGGGGTCCTGAATGGACAGCGCCGCCGCGATCACCAGGACCTCGCGCAGACAGCCCGTGCGCTCGGCCGCCAGGATCATCCGGCCCAGGCG
Source organism: Hamadaea sp. (assembly GCA_013361475.1). Taxonomy (GTDB): domain Bacteria; phylum Actinomycetota; class Actinomycetes; order Mycobacteriales; family Micromonosporaceae; genus Hamadaea. The sequence goes on along the minus strand of JABFYB010000554.1, from coordinate 6,106 downwards.
GGGGTCGGCGGGGATCCGGGCCAGCCGCCGTCCGACGGGGGTCAGCGTGCCCTCGGCGGTCAACGCGCCCAGTTCGTGGAGCAGGTCGTAGCCGTCGCGGATGTTGCGCCGATCCGGCGGGTCGATGAACGGGAAGTCCTCGACCTCGCCCAGCCGCAGCGCCACCATCTGCAGGATGACCGAGGCGAGGTTGGTCCGCAGGATCTCCGGATCGGTGAACTCCGGCCGGGCCCCGAAGTCCTCCTCGGAGTACAGCCGGACAGCGATGCCGTCGCTCGTCCGGCCACAGCGGCCGGCCCGCTGATTGGCGCTCGCCTGCGACACCGGTTCGATGGGCAGCCGCTGCACCTTCAACCGCTGGCTGTAGCGGGAGATCCGGGCGGTGCCGGGGTCGATGACGTATTTGATCCCGGGCACCGTCAGCGACGTCTCCGCGACGTTCGTGGCGAGCACGATCCGCCGCCCCGTATGCGGCGCGAAGACTCGATGCTGCTCCGCGGTGGAGAGTCTGGCGTACAAGGGGATGATCTCGGTGAAGCGGAGCTGGCGGCGCGTCAGGGCGTCGGCGGTGTCGCGGATCTCGCGCTCGCCCGAGAGGAAGACCAGGATGTCGCCGGGGCCTTCGGCGGCCAGCTCGTCCACCGCGTCGGAGATCGCGGTGACCTGGTCGCGGACCTCGTCGGTGTCCTCTTCATCCCCTTCGACCACGAGCGGGCGGTAGCGCAGCTCGACCGGGTAGGTCCGGCCGGAGACCTCGATGATCGGGGCGGGCTTGCCGTCGGCGTCGGCGAAGTGCTGGGCGAACCGCTCGGTCTCGATCGTCGCCGAGGTGATGATCACCTTGAGATCGGGCCGGCTGGGCAGCAGCTGTTTGAGGTAGCCGAGGATGAAGTCGATGTTGAGGCTGCGCTCGTGCGCCTCGTCGATGATGAGCGTGTCGTACGCCGTGAGCCGCCGGTCGTGCGCCAGCTCAGCCAGCAGGATGCCGTCGGTCATGAGCTTGACCAGGGTCTGCTCGCCGACGCTGCTGCCGAACCGGACCTGGAACCCGACCTGCTGCCCCAGCTCGACTCCGAGCTCCTCGGCGATCCGGTCGGCCACCGTACGCGCGGCGAGCCGACGGGGCTGAGTGTGCCCGATCATGCCCTCGACGCCCCGGCCCAGCTCCAGACAGATCTTCGGCAACTGCGTCGTCTTGCCGGATCCCGTCTCGCCGGCGACGATCACGACCTGGTTGTCGCGGATGGCCGCCAGGATCTCGTCCTTGCGCTGGCTGACCGGCAGTTCCTCGGGATACCGGATCTTGGGTACGCTCTCCCGCCGCCGCTGGATCTGCTCCGGCGTCCGCCCGCGGCGCTCCCGCCGCTCCCGCTTCTCCGGCCGGCGCCCCCGACGCTCTGGGCCGGCGGATCGGCCGCCTTCGGGGGCTTCGGGGCTGCCGTCCGAGGCGGTCTCCGGGAGAGCTGACCGGATCTCGGGTCGGCGCGGCCTGCGGCGGCGATTGGCGGCTTTTCGCGGCGTCTGTCCGTCTACGGGGCGCTGCGTCGGGCGCTCGGGCCGGCTCTCCTCGGGTGTGCTCATGTCACCCGCCAGGGTATCCGCTGCCCTCGCCCGCCCTCACCTCGATTATCGCGGCACGGGTCGGTCCGGCCGCCCGGGATGATCGGCGGCTGCCGACGATCAGCTCGCTTTCCCGCCTGTGATCGTCGGCAGCCGCCGATCACGGAGGCGCAGACCAGCAAGATCGTCGGCAGCCGCCGATCACGAAGCTCTCGCGCGGCAGATCGGCGGCTGCCGACGATCATGCCCCGCGGCCGACCAAGCGCAGCGCCCCGCCGCCGGGAAGGCGACGGGGCGCTGCGGCGCGATGAGCGACGGACCTAGCAGCCGGGCAGGCGCTCGGTGAGGTAGGAGACGAGCCCGTCGAGGGGGACGCGCTCCTGCGTCATCGTGTCCCGGTCGCGAACCGTCACGGCGTCGTCCTCAAGGGTGTCGAAGTCGACGGTGACGCAGTAGGGCGTACCGATCTCGTCCTGGCGGCGGTAGCGACGGCCGATCGCCTGGGCGTCGTCGAAGTCGACGTTCCAGCGCTGCCGGAGCGTGGCGGCCAGCTCCCGGGCCTTCGGCGACAGCTTCTCGTTACGCGACAGCGGCAGCACCGCCACCTTGACCGGCGCCAGGCGCTTGTCGAAGCGCATGACGGTGCGGACGTCGACGCCGCCCTTGGTGTTGGGCGCCTCGTCCTCGTCGTACGCGTCGAGCAGGAACGCCAGCACCGCGCGGGTCAGGCCGGCCGCCGGCTCGATGACGTAGGGGAACCAGCGCTCGCCCTTGTCCTGATCGAAGTAGGACAGGTCGACGCCGGACTCCCGCGAATGCGTCGAGAGGTCGAAGTCGGTCCGGTTGGCGATGCCCTCCAGCTCGGAGAACTCGGTGCCGCCGAACTGGAAGCGGTACTCGATGTCCACCGTGCGCTTGGCGTAGTGGGAGAGCTTCTCCTTCGGGTGCTCGTAGAAGCGCAGGTTCTCGGGGTCGATGCCGAGGTTGACGTACCAGTTCCAGCGCTCTTCGAGCCAGTACTCGTGCCACTTCTCGTCGGTGCCGGGCTCGACGAAGTACTCCATCTCCATCTGCTCGAACTCGCGGGTCCGGAAGATGAAGTTGCCGGGGGTGATCTCGTTGCGGAAGCTCTTGCCGACCTGGGCGATGCCGAACGGCGGCTTCTTGCGGGCGGAGTTCGCGACGTTGTTGTAGTTCACGAAGATGCCCTGAGCCGTCTCGGGCCGCAGGTAGTGCAGGCCCTCTTCGCTGTCGACCGCGCCGAGGAAGGTCTTCATCATGCCGTTGAACATGCGCGGCTCGGTGAAGGTGCCCTTGTTGCCGCAGTTGGGGCAGTTCAGCTCGGCCAGGTCGAAGATCGCGTCCGGCTTCTTCGCCAGGAACGCCTCCTCGAGGTGATCCGCCCGGAACCGCTTGTGGCACTTGGTGCACTCGGTCAGCGGGTCGGTGAACTCCCGGACGTGGCCGGAGGCCTCCCAGACCTGGCGGGCCAGGATGACGGCCGAGTCGAGGCCGACGATGTCGTCGCGAAGCTGAACCATCGAACGCCACCACTGTCGGCGGACGTTCTCCTTCAGCTCGATGCCCAGCGGACCGTAGTCCCAGGCCGATCGAGTGCCGCCGTAAATCTCGCTGGACGGAAAGACGAAGCCTCGCTTCTTGGCGAGATTGACGACCTTGTCGATGCGATCCGCGGGCATGAGTGTGCTCCTTCCATGGAGGCTGCCACCGGCTGGATGTCGGCGGGGTTGCCGCTGGGGTCTCCCCAGACGACCATATGGGCCGGTCCGGCGACCGGCACCCGAATAACGCTACTGGAGGCGCGGAGACACCCGCTCAGGCGGTGCCGCAGATCTCGATGTGCCCGGTCGAGCTGTTCTGGGTCAGCTGATACGTCACGCTCCGGTCCGGACCGGACGCGTACTCCAGCTGGACGGGCATCTGGAGGGTGTTGAGATCCACCTCACCGAGGGTGTAGCCGGTGCTGGTGGTGACATCCCGCTCCAGCGCCTGGAACTCGTCCAGGTCGTAGCGCTTGCGCATCTCTTCGCACACCAGGTCGTACGCCTCGGCGGGCTTGCCCCGCTCCAACGCGTCGAGATAGCGGGTGACGGTCTGGTTCGCCTGATCCTCCACCGCGCGTACGCCGGTGATGGCGAGCCCGACCAGCAGGGCGATGCCGCCGCCGCAGAACAGCAGCAGCGCGGCCGCTCCGGTGCCGAGCCCCCACCAGAGGCGCGTGGTCGATCCCTCCGTCGGGGCGGCGACGAAGGGCGGCCGGGCGCCGGGGCCGGGCGGGACGCCCTCAAGCGTGGGCTGCGTCACGGTCACCGACTCTATACAACGCGGTCGCTCGTCCGCGGCTCGACGGGTCCGCCGGGCGGGGCGCTGGCGAGCGACTCGTACGCGACCGGCTCGTAGAGCGATTCGGCGAGCAGCGGCGTGGCGGTCATCTTCACCTCGAAGGCGCCCAGCGCCCGCCGGTACGCCCCGACGTTGGCCCATTCCGTGACGAGGCACCAGGACGCGGGCTCGTCCAGCGACCGGGTCAGCTCCCCGCGCAGGTAGCCGGGCCGGGCGGCCAACGCCGCCAGTGCCGCGTGGGCGCGCTCGACGAAAGCCTCGACCCCGTCGCCGGACTCGGGGCTGACCACGAACCTGTTGAAGACCAGCATCCTGATCGTCCTCCTCCGGTTGTACAGCGTAATGGGTCCCAACATGAAAACGCTTTTGACAATCATTCTCATTTAGGGGAGAGTGGTGACCATGAGACTTCGCCACCTCCTCACGGTCGCGACGGCGGGTGTTCTGGTCGCCGGCGGCCTGGCCGCGTGCGGGACGGACGACCCGAGCGCCGACGGCAAACTGTCCGTGGTCGCCGCCTTCTACCCCCTCCAGTTCGTCGCCCAGCGCCTCGGCGGCGACGCCGTCCAGGTCACCAATCTGACCGCGCCGGGCGCGGAGCCGCACGACCTCGAGCTCAGCCCGAAGCAGCTCGCGCAGATCGCCGAGGCGAAGGTGGTCGTCTACCTCAAGGGGCTGCAGCCCGAGGTGGACAAGGCGATCGACGCGCAGGCGAAGGACAAGGCGATCGACGTGCTCTCGCTCGTCCCGACGCTGACCGCGACCGGGGAGGAGGCGGCCGAAGCGCCGGAGCTGCGGGGCAAGGACCCCCACGTCTGGCTCGACCCGACCCGGCTGTCGACCATCGCCGCGGCCGTCGCGGCCAAGTTCGCCGCCGCCGACCCGGCCCACCAGGCGCAGTTCACCGACAACTCCGCGAAGCTCGCGGCCGACCTGGCCGAACTGGACATGGAGTTCGCGACCGGCCTGAAGACCTGCCAGCGCAAGGAGATCTTCACCAGCCACGCCGCCTTCGGCTACCTCGCCGACCGCTACCACCTGACGCAGATCGCGCTGACCGGGCTCGACCCCGAGCAGGAGCCGACCGCGCAGGCGCTGGCGCACATCGCGGCGGAGGCGAAGAAGTACGGCGCGACTACGATCTTCTCCGAGACGCTGGTCAGCCCGAAAATCTCCGAGACGATCGCCAAGGAGGTCGGGGCGAAGACGGCGGTCCTCGATCCGCTCGAGGGGCTGCCCGCCGGATCCACCGGCGACTACCTCTCGGTGATGCGGCAGAACTTGACGGCGTTGCAGAGCGCACTGGGGTGTTCGTGACGGAGGTCCTGCAAGTCCGGCACGGGGTGGTCGCGTACAGCGATCGCCCGGTGCTGCGTGGCGTCGAACTGACGGTGCACGGCGGCGAGGTCGTCGCCCTGCTGGGCGCGAACGGGTCGGGCAAGTCCACACTGATCAAGGCGGCGCTGGGACTGGTGCCGCTGGCCGCCGGCGAGGTCCGTCTCTTCGGCACGCCGCTGCGCCGGTTCCGGCAGTGGTCCCGGATCGGCTACGTCCCCCAGCGGCTCGGGGCCGGCGGCGGCGTACCGGCGACGGTCGGCGAGGTCGTGGCGGCCGGGCGGCTCGCCCGCCGAGGGTGGCGTCCGGCGTCCGCGGCGGACAAGGCAGCGGTGACGTCGGCCATCGAGGCGGTCGGTCTCGCCGATCGCGTACGCGATCCCGTCGCGACCCTGTCCGGCGGTCAGCAGCAGCGTACGCTGATCGCCCGCGCGCTGGCCGGTGAGCCGGAGCTGCTGATCCTCGACGAACCGACGGCCGGGGTGGACGCGGCCAGCCAGGAGACCTTCGCCGGGGCGCTCGGCGACTTCGTGGCCAAGGGCGGCTCGGTGGCCCTCGTGGCGCACGAGCTGGGGCCGTTGACGCCGCTGATCGACCGCGCGGTCGTCCTGCACGACGGACTCGTGGCGCACGACGGAGCGGTGCCGGAACCGGCGGGGCACCACGCCCATCCGGAGCACGACCACGTCCACCCGCACGCGCCGCACGACCCGCCGAGTCTCTGGGAAGCCCCATGAGCGACCGCACCAGGACGGTACCCGCATGAGCGACCGCAGGTCGATCATCGGCAGGCACAGTCTCACTCATGCGGTCGCCGGCCGCAGGACGGTGATCGCATGAGCATCTT
>JABFYB010000236.1 GCA_013361475.1 Hamadaea sp. | reverse complement strand
GTCGAAGATCTTGAACGCCGAGATCAGCAGGATCACCGTGTTGATGGTCAGCGCCGGGGCGAGCAGGGGCCAGGTGATCCGGCTGAAGCGGCGTACTGGGCCGGCTCCGTCGATCGAGGCGGCTTCGAGGAGTTCCTGCGGGACGTGCTGCAGTCCGGCCAGGTAGATGACGACGCAGAAGCCGAGCATCTGCCACGACAGGATGGCGCCGAGCGAATAGAGGGCATAGTCCGGATCGGACAGCCAGCCGGGCGGCTCGTCGACGCCGAGTGCACGGAGGGTCTGGTTGATCAGCCCGTCGTTGTCCAGCAGCCGGGTCCAGATGACGCTGACGACGACTGAGCTGAGCACGACCGGGACGAAGAACACCGTACGCAGACTGGAGAAGAACCAGCTCTGACGATCCAGAAGTACGGCGATCGCCAGGCCGGCCACGTTCGGGACGATCACCACGATGGCGGTGAGGATGCTGGTCACCTTCAAAGAGGTGAGGAACTCCTCGTCGGTCAGCAGCACCCGGTAGTTGTCCAGGCCGACGAAATGGGTCTCGCCGCGGAACGGGTTGTAGTTGGTCAGGCTGTACCCGAGGCTGATCAGGATCGGGGCCAGCACGAAGCACACGTAGACGGCGGTTCCGGGACCGCCGAACGACAGAAAGTGCCAGACCCGCCGCCCGAAGACCGGACGGCGGGACACGGATGCGCTCATGATCAGGTTGCCGCCTTCGCCCATTCGGCGTCGAGGAACGCGCAGACCTGGTCGGGGGTCTTCTTCCCGGTGACGAGGTCGACCGCGGACGAGTCCCATTTCGCGGTCACGCCCGGCAGCATGCCGTCGTCGCCGGCCTCGAAGCCGAACGCCGGGACTACGGCGTTGGCCGCGACGCCTTGTGCGTACAAGTCGTAGCCGAGTTTGTAGGCCGCGCCGACGTCGGACGGCGGGCTGTAGCCCTTGATCGCCGGGAAGAGGCCGTCGGCCTTGGCCGAGTTGTCGAGGTTGCCCTTGTCGAGCTGGAAGCCCAGCGCGAAGGTCTTGGCCGCCTCGAGGTTCTTGGCCTTGGCGCTGACGAGCAGCCCGCCGCCGGTGAAGGCCGGGATCACGGCCTTGCCGTCGTCCGCGGGCCAGGCGAACTGGCCGACGTGCAGCTTCGTGGTGGGTTTGTCGACCTCGCCGGCGAGCCAGTTGCCCATCGCGTACATCGCGCCCTTGCCGTCCAGGAACGCCTGTTGCCCGGCTGCGTAGTCGCGCGAGACGTCCTTGGGATCGAGGTAGCCCTGCCGGGCAAGCTCGGCCAGCTTCGCCGCGCCGGACTTGAACTCCGGGTCGCAGAACTTCACCTTGCCGGCCCGCCGGTCGTGCATCCAGTTCGGATTCTTGGCGTAGACCTCGGTGGCGAGGATGCCGGCCCACAGCGGGCCGATCGAGTCGTGCACTCCGGCGGTGACGAACGGCGTGATCCCGTTGGCCTTGAGCTTCTGGGCGGCCGACAGCAGGTCGGCGTAGGTCTTCGGCTCGCTGGTGATGCCCGCCTTGGCGAACAGGTCCTTGTTGTAGTAGACGACCGGGATCGTCTGAGTGTTGGTGGGCAGCTGGTAGACCTTGCCCTTGATCGCGCCGTTGGTGGGGAACTGGAAGTCCTTGAGCTCCTCGGTCGTCCAGGCGTAGAGGTTGCCGCCTTCGGCGAAACCGGCCGGTGAGACGGCGATCATGACGTCGGGGAACTGCCCGGAACTCAGCAGCTGCTTGGCGTACGTGGTGCGGTCTTGGTCCGGCGAGACCAGTTTCTTCACGGTGATGTCGGGGTGCTGGTCGGTCACCCGCTTGATGGCGGCGTCCCAATATTGCGGCGTGAGGTTGGGTGTTTCGAAGACCAGGAAGGTGATCTCCTTCTTGCCGGCGGACGTGGTCGGTTCGCCGACTTCGCAGGCGGCCAGGGTTGGGGCGGCGAGGAGCACCGCCATCCCCAGCGTGAGCAATCGTCTCCTCATCGGGGGATTACATCCGATGTTTCGGCGGAGTGTCAAGGTCTTAGATATGCATATCGGGCGCTGCCTGCGTCAATGATGGGATGACTCCGAGGTCACCCCAGCGCTCGGTCCGATCTCGACGCCGGTCGCGCAGCGTGACGGCTCTTCGGTCTCATGACGCCCGGGTCATCCGACGTTTGTAAACTAACTGGCCTATCAGTAAGAAGCAACCGGGTGGCCACCGGCGTACGGATCGGCCGCCGAAGGGGCAGACATCCAATGATTTGCCGTAACGGACAGTACGGAGAGTGCGGTCGGCCGCCCTATCCTTGGCCGCATGGCCCTTACCGATGAGGCGATCGAGCGCATCAAGGAGATGATCGTTTCGGGCGAGCTGCGCCCGGGCGGCCGGCTGCCCAAGGAGGCCGACCTCGCCGAGCGGCTGGGCCTGTCCCGCAACTCGCTGCGCGAGGCGGTCAAGGCCTTGTCGCTGATCCGGGTGCTCGACGTCCGGCAGGGCGACGGCACCTATGTGACCAGCCTGCAACCCGAGGTGCTGCTCGACACGGTCGGGTTCATCATCGACTTCCACCGCGACGACAGTGTGCTCGATCTGCTGGAGGTGCGACGCATCCTGGAATCCGAGGCGACCGCGCTCGCGGCTCGGCACATGACCGACGAACAGCTGGCCGAGCTCGGCAAGGTGATCGAGGGAATGGAATCGGCGGCGGACATCAACGAGCTCATCGAGGCCGACCTCGACTTTCATCGGCGGATCGCGCAAGGCGCGGGCAATCCGGTGCTGGCGTCGCTCATCGAGAGCCTGTCGGCGCCTACCCTGCGCGCTCGGGTGTGGCGCGGGTTGACCCAGGCCGACGCCGCCGACAGCACTCGCGAGCAGCATCGGGCGATCTTTGCGGCGCTGCGTACGCGGGATGCGAATGTCGCCCGTTCCTGGGCCGCCGTCCACATCGCCGGTGTGGAGGAATGGCTGCGCAAGGCGCTCTGAAGCCGTTCGCGGGGTGCGAGGCTGGACCGCCTCGCACCCCGCTCGGACGCCCCTTCCCGCGCCTGGCCGGGGCGGCCGCCGCTCCGGGTGGAACCGGAGAGGTCTTGCTGACGCGTCAGGTACGCGTCTGCTCGTACATGATCAGGAATGCGCCCAGACCGTGGAAGTCGTTGGTGGCGCGCGTACGCCCGACGTAGTAGGCGTAGTCCCCGACGTTGGTGCCGATGGAGATGTCGGTCAGATTCGTCCGGCCGTCGGAGCCGAGTGAGATCCGGTTCAGGACGCCGGCGACGCCCCGGTCGGCGTTGCTCTGATACGAGGTGGAGGCGTACCCGTCGGCCACCGCCTTGTCGATCGTGTAGGCGTACATCGACGAGCAGGAGGTCTCGGTCCAGTTGTCCGACCGGGTTCCCTTGTCGACGACCTGGAACCAGCGGCCGCTGGCCGGGTCCTGATAGGTGGCGAAGCCGCGCACCATGTTCTGCGCGATGGTGATCAGCTGCGCCCGCCGTGGATGATCCGCCGGAAGGACGTCGAGGATCTGCAACGTCGCCATGCCGAACCAGCCGATCGCGCGGCACCAGTACTCCGGGGACAGCCCAGTGACGTTGTCGGACCACGTCTCGTCTCGCGGCTCGTCGTAGGCGTGTTTGAGCAGCCCGCTCGGTTGCTGCAGGTGGCTGGCGTACACGGCGATCTGCTTGGTCGCCTCGTCCCACGCGTACGTGCTGTCGCCGACGACCTTGCCGTACTCGGCCAGGAACGGCATGGACATGAACGCCCCGTCGGCCCACAGCTGGCCGGCCCGGCTGTCGCTGGTGGCGTGCCAGAACCCGCCGTCACTCGTACGCGGATAGGTGGCGAACCGGTCGTGGATCTTCTGCGCGGCGATCCGGTACTTGGCCTGCCCGGTCTCCCGGTAGAGGATGAGCAGCACTCGCCCGGGCAGCATGCTGTCGAGGTTGTTGTAGCTCTGCGAGACGTTGCCACTGCTGTCGACGAACCGGTCCATCCAGCTCTTGATGTAGTCGAAGTAGCGGCGGTCGCCGGTGCGCTGGTAGACCAGGTACTGCCCGTACATGTACAGCCCCACCGGATAAC
>JABFYB010000306.1 GCA_013361475.1 Hamadaea sp. | reverse complement strand
CAGTCGAACCCGTCGGTCTGATTCACCTTGAGCAGCGCGAGCGTCGTCCGGCGTACGCCCATCTCAGCCAGCCCGGCCGCCAGCCCGTGCGTGACACCGCCGACCCCGGCCGCCGCCGTCATCGGTTCGGTGACCCGGGGATGCCGCTCGTCGGGGTCGGAGACCGGAGGCTTCTTCGCCATGCAGGCAGCCTAACTCGCGGCCCCGCCTGACCCGCCCGGCCGCTTCGCCCCCGCTCGCCCCGCCCGGCGCTCGCCCCCGCTCGCCCTGCTCGCGCTCGCGGCGCTCTTAACGCGCTGGATCAGGGTTCTCGGTCGAATCTTGACCCATGATTCGACCGAGAACCCTGATCCAGTGCCCAAAGCCCAGCGGAGCCCAGCCCCAGCCGCAGACGGCCGAGGCGGTCAGTCGTTGTCCTTGGATGTCCCGAAGGCCAGGTTCACGACCCAGCTGATCACGCCGACGATGATCGCGCCCCAGAAGCCGGCCCAGAAGCCGTTGACCTCGAACGGGATGTCGAAGACCCCGGCGAGCCAGCCGACCAGCAGGAAGAGCAGGGCGTTGACGACGAACGAGATGAGGCCGAGCGTCAGGATGTAGAACACGCAGCCGACCAGTTTCACGACCGGCTTGATGATCGCGTTGACGAAGCCGAAGATCAGCGCCACCAGCAGGTAGGTGCCGATCTTGCCCCACGTTGTCTCGGCGGTGACGTCGATGCCGTCGACTATCGCCGTGGCGACCCAGAGGGCGCCGGCGGTGACGAGCACCCGGATCAAGAATCCCATATGTCCGATGTTGCCGGATCGGAACGCTCCACGGAGGAGATTCCGTCACAACTCGGCTTCATCGGCTCTCTTCAGTGCGTGAGGTATTGACGAGCGTACAAGTGACTGGTACTCCATCTGTTAAGCAACTTGTCTAACTATCCGCTAGGCGAGGGGAAACCATGTCCGAAGTGCACTACCCACGGCGTACGCTGCTCGCCGCCGCCGCGCTCCTGCCCCTCACGGCCGCCTGCGACATCGGCGGGTCGAACTCCTCCGACTCCGGCGGCGAGGGGACCGGCGAAGGCAAGATCACCGCCCTGTTCATGCAGCAGGCCGGCTACTCCGAGGCGGACATCCGCGCGATGACCGCCGACTTCCAGGCGAAGTACCCGAAGATCACCGTCGAGCCCACTTTCGTGGCGTACGAGGCCCTGCACGACAAGATCGTCGCGGCCGCCCCGGCCGGGACCTACGACGTCGTGCTGATCGACGTCATCTGGCCGGCCGAGTTCGGCAGCAAGAAGATCGTCACCGACGTCACGAGCCAGTTCCCGGCGGCGTGGAAGACCGACATGCTCGGCGGCGCGCTCAAGACCGCGGAGTACCAGGGCAAGTACTACGGGGTGCCATGGATCTTGGATGCCAAGTACCTCTTCTACAACACGGAGATCCTCGGAAAGGCCGGCGTGGACCCCGCCACCTTGGCCACCTGGGACGGCGTACTGGCGGCGGCGGCCAAGATCAAGGCGGCCAATCTGGTCAAGCACCCGCTCATCTGGAGCTGGAAGCAGGCCGAGGCGCTGATCTGCGACTACACCCAGCTCCTCGGGGCGTTCGGTGGCAAGTTCCTCGCCGACGACTTCAAGTCGATCGCCTTCGACAGCGGCGGCGGCCTGGAAGCGCTCAAGTGGATGAAGAAGACCATCGACGACGGGCTGACCAACCCGAACTCGCTGGAGTCCCTGGAGGAGGACGTCCGCAAGATCTTCTCCGAGGGCTCGGCCGCGATGGCGCTGAACTGGACGTATATGTTCAACGCCGCGAACGACCCGGCTCAGTCGAAGGTCGCCGGGAAGGTCGAGGTGCTGCCGACCCCGTCCGGCAGCGGCGGCAGCCCGGGAGTCAACGGGTCGATGGCGCTCTGCGTAAGTGGCGGCAGCCGGAACCAGAAGGCGGCCTGGACCTACATCAGCTATCTGACCAGCCCCGAAGTCCAGAACAAGTACGCCAAGAGCAGCCTGCCGTGCTGGGGCAAGTCCTACGACGACCCGGCCGTCGTCTCGGTGTCGCCGAAGATGGTGGCCGCCGCGAAGAAGGAGCTCGCCAGTCTGATCTCCCGTCCGGAGGTGCCTCGCTACAACGAGATCAGCCAGCTGCTGCAGGCCGAACTCCAGCAGGCCCTACTCGGGAAGAAGACACCGGAGAAGGCGTTGTCCGACGCGGCGGCCCAAGCCAAGTCGCTGCTGTGAGGCGGCAGGCTCCCCTCGCGGCGGTACTGCTGCTGCCGGCGGCGCTGGTCGTCTTCGGGGTGGTGCTGTGGCCCGCCGGCCGGGCGCTGGTCATCTCGTTCCTCGACGTCGACAGCCCTTTTCCGGGGGCGTACCCGGTTGTTGGGCTCGCGAACTACGCCGACATCCTGACCAGCCCGAGGTTCTGGGCGGCGGCGCAGCACACGCTCTACTTCACCGTCGCGTCGACCACGCTGGAGGTGGTGCTGGGCCTCGGCCTGGCCCACCTCCTCGCCGCGCCGATGCGGTTCCGCTGGCTGTTCCGGGCCATCGTGATCCTGCCCTGGGCGCTGCCGACCATCGTCAACGGCGCGATGTGGCGCTGGATCCTCAACGCGGAGTACGGCGCGCTCAACGCGCTGCTCACCCAGCTGCACCTCATGGGGGACTATCGGTCCTGGCTCGGCTCCGACCCGTTCCTCGCGTTGAACATGGTCGTCGTCGCCGACGTCTGGAAGAACACCTCGCTGGTCGCGTTCTTCCTCCTCGCCGGCTTGTCCGCGATCCCGGCCGAGCTCGGTGAGGCGGCCCGCATCGACGGGGCCGGTTCGCTACGGGTCTTCTGGCGGATCACGCTGCCGTTGCTCCGCCCGACATTGGCCGCCGTCCTCGTGCTCCGGGTGATCGAGGCCTTCAAGGTCTTCGACATCGTCTACGTGATGACCGGTGGCGGCCCGGCCAGCGGCACGCAGACCATCACCTTCCTGACCTATCTGCAGGCCTTCTCGGCGCAGCGGTTCAGCTCCGGCGCCGCCCTCGCGTATCTGACGGTGGTCGCCGTGTTGATGCTCGCCCTGATCTACCTGCGACTGTTGCGGCAACAGGAGATGAGGGCATGAGGCGTACCCTCGGGGCGCTGACCGCGTCCACGCTGATCCTGGCCCCGTTCCTCTGGCTGGTCGTCTCCTCGCTCTCGGGCCAGACGGACCTGCTGGAACGCCCGCTGCACTGGTGGCCCGAGCACGTCACGCTGTCCCGCTACCGGGAGATCTTCACCGGCCACGAGGGCGCCGCGGCCCAGTTCCGGTCCGCGATGCTCAACAGCCTGATCGTCGGCGCCGGCACCGTCGTCATCTCCGTCTCCGTCGGCATTCTCGGCGGGTACGCCTTGGCGCGGCTGACGTTTCCGTTACGGCGTACGACCTTGCTGTCGTTCCTCGTGACCTACATGCTGCCGCCGATCGTGCTGATCATCCCGCTGTACCTGCTGATGGCCCGGCTCGGGCTGCTCGACACGAAGCTGGGCCTGATCATCGTCTACTGCTCGCTGGCGACGCCGTTCGCGTTGTGGACGATGAGCACGTTCTTCGGTTCGCTGCCGGTCGAACTGGAGGAGGCGGCCCGGGTGGACGGCTGTACGCGCCTCGGCGCGCTCGTCCGCGTCATCCTGCCGCTCGCCCGCCCCGGCGTCGTGGCCACGACGCTGTTCGTCTTCCTGCTCTGCTGGGACGAATTCCTGTACGCCCTCATCTTCACGTCCACATCGGATGCGAAGACGATCCCGGTCGCGATCGCCGAGTTCACCGGCCGCAACGCGGTCGACTTCGGGCTGATCGCGGCAGGTGGGGTGCTCGCCGCCCTGCCGCCGGTCCTGCTGGCCGTCGTCCTCCAACGTCACCTGCTCGCCGGCCTCACCGCCGGCTCCCTCAAATAACCCCCTTCCTCCCTTTCCTCTCCCTCTCCCTCTCCCTCCCCCCGTTCTTTCCGCGCGATCATGAACTACAGGTCATGATCGACCATGTTTTCCCAGGTCGCCGATCTCGTTGCGCGGTGATCGTTCCCCAACTTCATGATCGGCT
>JABFYB010000751.1 GCA_013361475.1 Hamadaea sp. | reverse complement strand
GTGAGGGCTACAACGGCTGCGCGAAGGGGGGATTGCGTCCGCATTACCGGACGGTAACTTAGGAGTGGGCTGGATCACAATACCGACGAGTAACAATCTCTGCTGATGGGCACTGGATCAGGGTTCCGGGTCGAATCATGGGTCAAGATTCGACCGAGAACCCTGATCCAGCGCCCAAAGGCGGCAGCGCCCAAAGGGGCAAACGATCAGAGGTGGGAGTCGAGCCCGCGTACGCGGAGGAGCCGAGCCCGGGCGGAGGCGTCCCGGTAGAGGGCCCACCGCAGGAAGTCCACGGTGGCGGAGACGACCAGCGTGAACTGCGGATCCCGTCGCGAGACGTAGGGGGCGCTGTGCCCGTCCCCGGTCAGCGGCAGGTACGCCCGGGGCCAGGGAAGCGCGTCGAACACCGCCCGATCCGTGTACGCCGGAACGACCGGGTCCTGCTCGGCGTGCACGAACAGCATCGGGGCGGGCGTACCGGTGAAGGCCTGCCCGACGCCGAGCGAGTTCCCCGCGAGCACCACTCCGGCGGTGAAGCGAGTGTCACGGGGTTGTTTGCTGAACACGCCGACTGTCGTGATCCCGCCTGCCGAGTGCCCCGCGGCCGCCACCGCCTTCAGATCCAGGATCTTCCGGACGCCGTCTGATGCGGGCAGTGCGGTCAGCCCGTCCAAAACGGCCGAGACGTCGGCGGGCTGGTTCAGGACGTCCATGACGTCGAACTTCGCTACGCCCGCCGAGGTATGCGGGAAGGCCGGGGCGGCGATCACGAATCCCGCGGCCGCCCAGCGTCGGAGCAGTTCGGCGTACCCGGTGGGGTTTCCGTTCAGACCGTGCCCGAAGATCACCACGGGAAAATGCCCGGACGCCTTCGGGTAGTACACCGTCGTCGGCAGTTTCCGGTCGCCGCGCTTGAACCGGAGAGTGCGGGTCGCGACGGCGAACGTCTTCGTGGGCGCGTGCCCGGCGGCAGCGGGCGAAGGCGCGATCGACGCCACGACCGGTGACGGCGCGGCCGGAAGCTCTACCGGTGTCGCCGCCGAGCATCCGCCCAGCAGCAGAACACAAGCGGCACCCCACAAGAAACGCACGTCAGCCCGCCGCGATCCGATGACCACCGGTGTACACGTTCATCGAGGGCGGCCGGAGGAAACCGACCAGCGTCATCCCGGCCTCCGCCGCCAGGTCCGCGGCGAGCGTGCTCGGCGCGCCCACCGCCGCCACCACGCTCACCCCCGCCATCCAGGCCTTCTGCACCAGTTCGAACCCGGCCCGCCCGGACAGCAGCAACACCCGCCCGGCCAGCGGCACCCGGCCCTCGCGCAGCTCGCGCCCGACCAGCTTGTCGACCGCGTTGTGCCGGCCCACGTCCTCGCGCGCCGCGATCAACTCGCCCTCCGCGGAGAACAAGGCCGCCGCATGAGATCCGCCGGTACGCGTAAAGCCGCGTTGAGCTAGCGCGAGCCGTTCCGGCAAAGCGGCCAGCGTGGCGGGACTGACCGTGACGGGATCCCCGGTCAGGTCGTACGCCGACCGGGTGCGGATGGCGTCGATGCTCGCCTTGCCGCAGACGCCGCAGGACGAAGTCGTATAGAAGTTCCGTTCGGCGCTCACATCCGGCAGCGGGACGTCCGGCGAGAGGACGACGTCCACGACGTTGTACGTGTTCGGCGTCTCGGCGCCGGCGCAGAGCTGGGCGGTCACGACGTCCTCGGCGCTGCGGATGACGCCCTCGGTGAACAGGAAACCCAGCGCGAGATCCAGCTCGTCGCCCGGCGTACGCATCGTCACCGCGAGGGGCTTGCGAACCTGCCCGGCGTGGCCGACCCGGATCTCCAGCGGCTCCTCCCCGGCCAAGGTGTCGAGGCGCTTGATAGGCGTTCCGCCGACGGTGATGTGGGTGATCGGACGGCGTCTCATGGCGCCGCACAGGGTTGGAGGCGTACCACGATCTGCTTGGAGGTCGGGGTGTTGGACTCCTTCGCCGTCGCGTCCAGCGGAACAAGGACGTTCGCCTCCGGGAAGTAGGTCGCGGCACACCCTCGCGCCGTCGGGTACGCCACCACCCGGAACTGCGGAGCCAGCCGTTCGCCGTCCGGCCACTCGGAGATGATGTCCACATAGGAGGCGTCGGCGATCCCGAGCGCGGCGAGGTCCTCGGGGTGCACGAAGACGACCCGGCGACCCTGCTTGATCCCGCGATAACGATCGTCCAGCCCGTAGATCGTGGTGTTGTACTGGTCGTGGCTGCGCAGGCTCTGCAGCAGCAGCCGCCCTTCGGGAATGTCGATGGAGGCCAGCTCGGAGACGGTGAACTGGGCCTTGCCGGAGGGCGTGGCGAACCGGCGCTCGTCGCGGGGCGGGTGCGGCAGGGTGAAGCCGCCGGGCTCGGCGACCCGGGCCTCGAAGTCGTCGAAGCCGGGGACGTGCCGCTCGATCAGCGCCCGGATCAGCCGGTAGTCGGTCTGCCACTCCCGCCACGGCAGGGCATCCCCCAAGACCTCCGCCGCCAGTTCGCAGATGATCGCGACCTCCGACCGCAGTTCCGGGGAGGCCGGGTCGAGCCGGCCGCGCGACGAGTGCACGCAGGACATGGAGTCCTCGACGGTGACGAACTGCTCGCCGGTCCGCTGCTCGTCGCGCTCGGTACGCCCGAGGCACGGCAGGATCAGCGACGTCGTCCCGGGGACGGTGTGCGACCGGTTGAGCTTGGTCGACACGTGCACGGTCAGCTCACAGGCGGCGAGGGCGGCCTCGGTGACGGCGGTGTCCGGGCTGGCGGCGGCGAAGTTGCCGCCGAGCGCGAAGAACACCTTGGCCGCGCCGTCGCGCATCGCCCGGATCGCCTCGACCGTGTCGAACCCGCGCTCGACCGGCAGGGCCAGACCCAACGCGTCCCCCAGCGCGGGCACCCAGGCAGGCGGCTCGTGCCAGATCCCCATCGTGCGGTCGCCCTGCACGTTCGAGTGGCCGCGGACCGGGCAGAGACCGGCGCCGGGCCGGCCGATCATGCCGCGCAGCAGCTGGACGTTGACGATCTCGCGAATCGTGGCGACCGCGTCCCGCCCCTGTGTCAGCCCCATCGCCCAGCAGACGACCGTCGCGTCGGACTCGGCGAAGTCCCGGGCCGCCGCCTCGATCTCGGCCCGGGTCAGCCCGGTGGCCTGCTCGGTCGCCCGCCAGTCGACGTGCCGCCGCGCCTGTTCGTACGCCTCGAAGCCCGCCGTGTACGCGTCGACGAAAGGCTGGTCGATCGCCGCCTCCTTCAGCAGGAGCGAGCCGATCGCCTGGAAGAGCGCCAGGTCGCCGCCGACCCGGATCTGCAGGAAACGGTCCGCGAGCGGCGTACCAGAACCGAGCAGTCCGCGTACCCTCTGGGGATTCTTGAAGCGGAGCAGGCCCGCCTCGGGCAGCGGGTTGACCGCGATGATCTTGGCCCCCGCGCGCTTGGCCCTCTCCAGGGCCGAGAGCATGCGCGGATGGTTGGTGCCGGGGTTCTGGCCCACGATGACCAGGAGCTTGGCCGCGTGGATGTCGTCAAGGGTGACCGAGCCCTTGCCGATCCCGATCGTGCTGATCAGCGCGGTGCCCGAGGACTCGTGGCACATGTTCGAGCAGTCGGGCAGATTGTTCGTCCCGTACGCCCGCGCGAACAACTGGTAGAGGAAGGCCGCCTCGTTCGACGTCCGGCCCGACGTGTAGAACAGCGCCTCGTTCGGCTGGATCCCGCGCAGCGTCCCCGCGGTGAGGGAGTACGCGTCCGCCCACGAGATCGGTTCGTAGTGCGTGCCGCCGGGGCGGCGAACCATGGGAGACGTGAGCCGGCCCTGCTGGCCGAGCCAATAGTCGGACTTGCCGGCCAGGTCGGCGATCGAATGCTCGGCGAAGAACTCGGGAGTGATCCGGCGGAGCGTGGCCTCCTCGGCGACCGCCTTCGCGCCGTTCTCGCAGAACTCGGCGTGCGTCCGCTTCCTCGGCTCCGGCCAGGCACAGCCGGGACAGTCGAACCCGTCGGTCTGATTCACCTTGAGCAGCGCGAGCGTCGTCCGGCGTACGCCCATCTCAGCCAGCCCGGCCGCCAGCCCG
>JABFYB010000207.1 GCA_013361475.1 Hamadaea sp. | reverse complement strand
AGCTGCTGGGCGAGCCAGCTGCGCTCGGAGAGCGCCGCAGGGACCGGAGTGAGCTGCGCGAACTCGATGAACCAGCAGTATCCGGTCGCGATGATGCACGCGACCAGTGGGGAGATCCGTGGCCGGATGAAGATCACGATCGTGTAGACGATGGCCCCCGACAGGGCGGCGCCGGAGTACTGGTCGACCGCTCCGTCCGCCACGGCCCGGATCGCGTAGGCCGAACCGGCGAGGGCGGCTGCTGTCACCACCATCAGGAGCCGAGTCCACAGTGCTGCCGAAGACATCGCGCCATCATAGGCGGCCACATCAGGGCAACGGATCTCCGGCGTGCCGTTGGGGATGTCCAGGTAGCGTCGCGCGGTCGGTGAAGTCGCCCTCCAGCGGGCGTACCGTATCGCTGAAGTCCAGCTTCTTGTCCGGCCCGACGACGACCATCTGCCCGTCCCGGACGGACTGCTGCACCAGGTCGGCCAGCTGATCCGGCGTGGCGTCCGGATGCTCCAGGGCGATCGTGCGGCCGGCCTCGTTGTTGTACAGGTCCATCGCCTCACGGGTGCCCGGATTGTTCGGACCGGTCTCATGCGCGGTCGTGAATCGCTCGGCCCAGTCCTCGCCGTAGGTCTGGGTCAGCAACGCGCTGGCGTACGCGTGGCGGAACGCGTCCTGGTGGTCGTCCTCGCCGAACGTGTTCGGGAAGCGTTTCTGGGCTTCGGCGAAGGCCGCCTCCCGGACGGCGTAGACCTCCGCCACTTCGACCGCTGCCCGTTCGCGAAGCACTCGGCGCTCGGAACCGCTCAATGTCAGGCCCAAGTAGGTCTCCTGATCCGCGTCCGCCTCAACCTGATACTCCAGCAGAACTCCCAGGCCGGGTCGCCGCGCATTGGGATCCCGTGCCGCCTGATGGATCTCCTCCCGCAGCCCGGGAACCGAGCTGATGATCGCCTGCGCGTGACCGGCGTCGGCCTGGAAATCGGGCAGGTCGCGCCGGGCCATGTCGATCGCGGCGACGGCGACGCTACGCGCGTCGTTCTCGGTCTTCCTGGCTCGTGCGTACAGGTCGCTCGCCTCGTGATAGAGCCGGTCGGCTTCGGCCCGGACCCGGTCGACGTCGTCGCGTTCGCCCAGCTCGCTGAACCAGTCGAGAACGCCGTCCTTGCTGCGCAGGTCTTCCCATCGGCGCATCGGCTGCGGACCCGGCTCCGTCACCTCGCCGCGGAGAAGATCGGCGAGCTGGTTCTCCCTCGCCACACCGTCGATGACGAGGTCGATCGCCGTTCGCTGGGCGATCCGATAGTCGTCCAGTGCACGGCCTGCCTTCTCGTAACTGTGTGACAGCGCGTCCAGGATCAGGTCGGCCTCACGTAATCTCCGGTCGAACAGCTCCCGCGCCGTGCCCTCCCACTCGACCTTCTGGCGTACCTCGTCGAAGGTGGGCTGGGCCGATGCGATGAGCCGAGCCACGCGATGGAACTCCTCGGCTCCGATCATGATCCGCTCCGGCCGCATGTGTTCGACGTACGCGACATCGTCGCGGTAAGTGGCCATCGACCGTCCTCCTACGGAGCCTGATACGTGGAGTTGCGCAGGAAGGAGTCGAGCGTCGCCTGCGCCCGGGCGTCGACGGCGTGGTAGGCGCCCACGGCGGTCTTGAGCTTCGTGGACAGGGCGGCGATCAGTGCGACGGCGTCTTCGAACTGGTTACCCGCATAGGTCGCGAACTCCGTAGTCACGCGCGCGAGGTGTTCGTGAGTCGCGGGCGCCGCCACTTTCGCGGAGAGCGCCAACTCTGGACGGCCTGCCTGCAGCAGACCGGCCAGCTCGACCAGCGCGTCAGCGCTGTTGTCCAGCGACTTGGGTCGGACGTTGGTCAACGTTTCCTCCCTCGGACGGCGGTGGTCGGCGGGCTACCCCGCACGCTAGCGAGGGTCAGGCCGGCGACGTATCCGTGCCTGTACGGAATCCGCCGCCGCAGTCGCCGGTCTGCCGGTGTCATCGTCGGCCGCACGGCGTCCTGAGCGCACGGGCCGATGTCCCGCCCAGGCCGGGACATCGCCGTCCGTCACTCCGCTGTGGTGTCCGTGGCCGTCCGTGCTCGGCTCCGTGGCGAAGCCCGTGGTCGGCACCGATGTGACCAGCACCGGTCGCGGGCGACGCTGTACGTGCTTCCCCGAAGAAGAACGCCGACGAAGGAGAGCCCCATGACCACCGCAACCGCCACCGCCGCGTCGATCGAGTCCGTCACGCTGGAGGTCGCCGACGTCGCCGCCGCCGAGGCGTTCTACGCCGCCGCCTTCGGGCTCGGCCCGCGCCTGCGCGTACGCGCCGGGCAGGCTTCGACCAGCGGTTTCCGCGGCTTCACCCTGTCGCTCGTCGTCTCGCAGCCGGCCACCGTGAAGCGGCTCATCGGCCGGGCCGTCGACGCCGGGGCAACCGTCTTGAAGCCGGTCGCCAAGTCGCTGTGGGGCTGGGGCGGCACCGTCCAGGCGCCGGACGGCACGGTCTGGAAGGTCGCGACGTCGGCGAAGAAGGACACCGGTCCCGACACCGGTGAGATCGACCAGTTCGTGATCCTGCTCGGGGTGGCCGACTTCGCCGCGAGCAAGCGGTTCTACACCGATCACGGCTTCGTGGTCTCGCGGAGCTTCGGCAAGTACGCCGAGTTCGAGAGCCCGTCGAGCGCGGTGAAGTTCGTCCTGTACGGCATCCGCGGCCTGGCCAAGGACGCCGGGCTGCCCGCCGGTGGGACCGGTTCGCACCGGCTGGCCATCGGCAGCGCGGCCGGGCCGTTCACCGACTTGGACGGTTTCACCTGGGAGGCCGCCGCCTGATCCAGCGAAGACACCCCACCTGGCTCAGCGCCGGGTGGGGTGTTAGACCAGCGACGGGAGGCGTTCGGCGATGGCGGACTGTTCGGCCTCCCGCAGGGCTCGAGTGGTGACCCGGGAGGCGAACAGCAGCGCGGCGAGCCCGAGTCCGACCGCGGCGGCGACGAAAGTAGCGCGGACGCCCAGGCCGCGCCCGAGCAGGCCGCCGGCCAGCGCGCCGAGCGGGACGACACCGAGCACGATCAGCCGGTACGCGGCGGTGACCCGGCCCAGCAGTTCGTCGGGGACCGTCGCCTGACGCAGGGTGCTCACGACGATCTGGTTCAGCGACGAGGCGACGGCCGCGCAGAACATGCCGGTCAGGGCGAGGGGAGTGCTCCCGCCCAGGCCCAGGACGGCGTAGCTGGCGGCGGGGACGAGGGCCGCCAGCCAGGTGATCGGACCGCCCCCGACGCGGGGCACGACGTGTTCGGCGAGCAGCGAGCCG
Organism: Hamadaea sp.; assembly: GCA_013361475.1. Classification (GTDB taxonomy): domain Bacteria; phylum Actinomycetota; class Actinomycetes; order Mycobacteriales; family Micromonosporaceae; genus Hamadaea. The sequence goes on along the minus strand of JABFYB010000207.1, from coordinate 13,502 downwards.
ATGATCGCCCCAGCCGCGGGTACGCCGATGAACAACCCGTACCGCGACGTGGGCACCTGGTAGTCGCCGGTGATCAACAGGACGAGCAGGCCGCCGGTCGCCGAGCTGAAGAAGTTGATCGAGGCGGAGATGAAGGCGACCCGGCGCAGCAGGTCGTGCCGCCAGAAGTGGACCCAACCGGAGCGGATCTCGTGGGTGATCGAGGTCGGGGTCGAGTGGCGCCGGCCTTGTTCTTCGCTGGTGGGGCGCAGCGCGGGCAGCATCAGGGCGGCCAGTCCGGCGAGCGCGAAGGCGGCCGCACCGGTGAAGAAGGCCGCCGACGCCGCCAGCGCGAACAGCGCCGCCCCGGCCGGCGGGCCGACGAAGGTGTTGATGACGGACTGGGTCGCGAACAGTCGGCCGTTGGCGCGTTCGAGCCGCTCCCGCGGCACCAGGCGGGGCGGGATGGTCAGCGCCGCGTTGTCCACCATCGTCTCGGCGCACCCGGCCAGGAACACCGCGGCGTAGAGCAGGCCGACGTGGTGCCAGCCGTTCGCCAAGGTCACCGCGAGCAGCGCGAACCCGGCGGCGCGCAGCCAGTTGCCGGCGGTGAGGATCCGGCGCCGGTCCACCCGGTCGGCCAGCGCGCCGGCGGGCAGGGTCGCGATCAGCCATGGCAGGAACTGCACGACCGTCATGCCGGCCACGACGAGCGGGTCGCGGGTCAGGGTGGCGACGAGCAGTGGAGCCGCCGCCTGCAGCAGCCCGTCGGCGAGGTTCGAGGACGCCTGGGACGCCCACAGCGCGGCGAACGGGGAGCGGGTGGCGCTGGCTGGCACGATGCGGCTCCTGTGGATCTTCTCATGGGTGATTGCTTGATCAGATGTGAGCATGTCACGACGCCGTCTCACATGCAATAATGGATTTACCCGTGAGAGGAGATCGCGTGAGATTCGGTCACATCGCCGGCGACCACATGCTCGACCTGCTGAACACCGTCGACTGGCGGCTCGGCGGCGATGACCGGGCCGAGCGACTGCGAAGCTTCGCCGACGTCGTCGACTGGTGCGCGGAATCCGACCTGATCAGCGCACCGGAAGCGGCGAGCCTGCGCGATCTCGCCGCCACCGACGACGCCGTCGCCGAGCGGGAACGGCAAGCGGTCATCACCGCCCGCGAGCGCGCCTACGCAGCACTGTTCGAGGCGGACGCGGAAGCCGCCGCCGACCTCGCCGCCATGTACCGAACCTCGATCGCCGCCGCCGACCTCGTCCGCCTGGGCGACCGCTGGCACTGGCAAGACCGCGAAACTGGCCTGCGCCTGATCCCGGACCGCATCGTCCGCGGCCTCGTCGCGCTGCTCCAACGCGACGACCTCGACCGGCTCCACCAATGCGAAGACGCCAAGTGCGGCTGGGTCTACCTCGACACGTCACCACGGCGCAACCGCCGCTGGTGCAACACCAGAGACTGCGGCGACCGCAACCGCGCTCGCGCGTACTACGCGCGGCAGCGCGCCAAGGCCCCGCAGCCCTGATCGACATGGCCGGTGCCCGATCCGGCCAACCGGAGTCCCTTGTAGACCAATCGTCGAGCGGCGATCATTGACGAATCGATTGGTCACGATGGGGTGCGGTCACGCCACGCCCCACGACTCAAGGAGACAGCGTGTACCACCCCAATGCACGCCGCGCCCTCACCGTCCTGCTCGCCGCCGCCCTCACGATCAGCCTTCCCACCTCCACCCAGGCCGCGCCGGCCGATCCGGTCACCGGCGGTTCGGTCGCCGCCGTCACCGACACGCTCGCCCATCGGCTCGCCACCGAACTCGGCCGGCCCGCGGCCCGGTCGCGGGTCGTCGCCGCGGTCGCCGCCGGGCCCGTCGATCTCGCCGCTCTTCGGCTGGGTACGCGATTCGCCGCCGACGTCACCGCGGCCAACCATGCCGTACGCGTGGCCAAGGGGCTTCCCGACGGCACGGAATCCCTGCTGCGCGTACGCCTGGCCGACGTGAGCATGCGTTCGCGGGTCGGCCACGGCGTCCCGCTGGTCGCCGCCGCACCCTCCGACGACGAGGCCACCACGGTCGTCGCGTACGACCCGGCGGGCGGCCGGATCAGCCTGGCCGCCGACCAGATCCCCCAACGTCCTGTGCTGGTCGTCGAGGTCGACACCGCCCGCGCCCTGCCGATCGGCCTGACCGTCGTCCGGCAGGTTCTCGCCGCGCAGCAGCCGTCGTCGGCGCTCGCCGCTGCCTCGCTCACCGGCGGCTACTGGGCGACGAAGGTCAACGCTGTCCGGCTCAGCGACGACAAGGAGCCGTGGATCAAGGGTGACGCCGAGATCTATACCGTCGTCAGCGGCTTCGGTCTCGACGGGCATCCGAAGGTCGACATCGTGCAGATGCCGTACCTCGACAAGGACGGCACGACCTACTACCCGAACCAGCTCCTGGTGCACTTCTCTGCGTACAAGTACAACCTCGCCGACGCCGTCATGATGGAGGACGACGGTGACACCAACTATCTGCAGCTCGCTCAGGCCATCGCGGCGGCGCTGCTGACGATCGCCGACGCCGGCGTCTACATCCCGCTCGTCAGCGCGATCCTGGACGCGATGCCGTCGACGTGGTGGACCGACGACCCCGATTACGTCGACTCCTGGTACACCCTCGCCACGACCAGCAGCGGCCGCCTCACCGGGGCGGCGGGGAACGGCTGGATGGACGTGACTCCCTACTGGGTTGCCCCGCTGTAGCGACGTGCTGGAGCACAGTGGCGGGCGGTGCCTCTGATCGGCCGCCGCCCGCCACTGATCACCAGCTGATGCCGGCCGCCACCGGCCGGTGGTCGCTGCCGGTCGCGGGCAGCACCCAGGAGCTGTCCGGGGTCACCCCGCGGACCAGGATCTGGTCGATGCGTACCACGGGGAAGGCGGCCGGCCAGGTGAAGCCGAAGCCGTTCCCGGCCGCGTCCTGCGCCGAGGTCATGCGTGCGGTGATGCCGGTGAATGCGCGGTCGTCCGTGCTGCCGTTCAGGTCGCCGAGCAGCACCACTCGCGGGTTCTGTTCGGCGGCGAGGGCGTTGGCGAGCGCCGTCGCGTTGCGGTCGCGCGTCTCCGTCGAGAAGCCCGCCCGGGGGTTCACCCGCACGGATCCCAGGTGCGCCACATAAACCGCGAGCGGCCCGTGGTCGGTGGCGACGGTGGCTCGCAGCGCCCGGCTGTACGGCAGCGTCGCCTCCAGCGGTTTGGCGTCGCCCAGCGGCCCGGCGTCCTGCTCGGTGTCGACCGGCCCGACGTCCGACAACGGCAGCTTGCTCCACACGCCGACCGTGCCCAGCACGGCGTGATACGGGTACGCCTGCGCCAGTTCCCGCTCGTACACCTCTTGGGCCTGTTCGGTCAGCTCCTCCAGGGCCAGCACGTCGACGCCGGAGGCGACCAGCGCACGGGCCGTGCCGGCCGGGTCGGGATTCTCGGCCGCCACGTTGTGGCTGGCCAGCGTGATGTCGCTGCCCGGCTGGGATTTGTCGCCGAGCGTCCCACCGAACAGGCTCAGCCATACCACGCCCGGCAGCAGCAGGGCGACCGCCGCGGTGGCGGACCGGCGCCAGAACGCCATCGCCAGCAATATCGGGATGAAGACCCCGAACCAGGGCAGGATGGTCTCGGTGAAGCTCCCAAGGTTCCCGATCCGGTTCGGCACCTGCCCGTGCAGCAGCATGACCAGGCCCAGCAGCACCGCCAGCGCGGTCAGGACCGGCCCGCGTCGCCACCATCCCGGCCGCGCCGCTCCGGGGAAAGTGATGCCGTCGCTGTCTTGTCGGGTCGCCACCGTGTCCACCTGCGTCATGTTCGGTCCTCGCTCATTGCCGGTTTCTGCAGCTCACTCCAGCACGCGGCGTGTTACGAGAGTGTGAGCACAATGGCGGTGGCCGAATCGGGGACGACGCCGTGTCGATCCGGCGGCGGCCCGTTCGACGTGTGGGCGCGCGGGCCGAGCGGCGGCCCGCTGGACGAGGAGTACGCGATGCCGAAGTACATGCTGATCATGCGGGGCACCGATGAGTCGAACGCGGCCATGATGGCGTCGATCGACGAGGCGATGGCGGCGACCGGCCGGTTCATCGAGGAGATGATGAAAGAGGGGGTTCTGCTGGCGGCCGAGGGCCTGGACGAGCCGGGCAAGAGCGTCGTGGTGCACTTCGGCGGCGAGGCGCCGGTGGTCACCGACGGGCCGTACGGGGAGACGAAGGAGCTGTTCGGCGGCTATTTCCTCCTCGATGTCTCGTCGAAGCAGGAGGCGGTCGAGTGGGCCAAGCGGTGCCCGGCGGTGGCCGGATCCAAGATCGAGGTCCGCCGGGTGGCCGGCAGCGATGAGCTTCCGCCGGACTACGAGCGAATCGTCGAGGAACGGGCTGCGCGCGAGACGACCGGCCGGGGCTGATGAGCGCGGCCGACGTGGAGGCCGTCTGGCGGATCGAGTCGGCGCGGATCGTCGCCGCGCTGACCCGGTTCACCGGCGACTTCGGGCTGGCCGAGGACGCGGCGCAGGAAGCGGTGGCCGAGGCGCTGGTCTCCTGGCCGCTCGACGCCCCGGCCAATCCGGCCGGCTGGCTGATGGCGACGGCTCGGCGGCGGGCCATCGACACGATCCGCCGCCGGGCCGCCTTGCGGGATCGTTACGCGCTGCTGGCCGCCGAGCCGGCGGTCGAGGACGACGTCGACCCCGACCGGATCGACGACGACATCCTGGCTCTGATGTTCATCAGCTGCCACCCGGTGCTGTCGCCGGAGGCGCGGGTGGCCTTGACCCTGCGGGTGGTGGGCGGGCTGTCCAGCGAGGAGATCGCCCGCGCGTTCCTCGTGCCGGTGCCGACGGTGCAGGCCCGTATCACCCGGGGCAAGAAGACGATCGCCGCGGCCGGTGTGCCGTTCGAGGTGCCGCCGGCCGCCGAGCGCCGGGAGCGGCTCGGTGGGGTGCTCAGCGTCCTCTACGTGATCTTCACCGAGGGGTCTACGGCCACCTCCGGTGAGCGGCTGCTGCGTCCGGAGGTGGCGTACGAGGCGATCCGGCTGGCTCGCACGCTCGCCGCGCTGCTGCCGGCCGAGCCGGAGGTCCACGGCCTGCTCGCCCTGTTCGAGCTGACGGCGGCGCGCTTCCCGGCCCGGATCGCCTCGGACGGTTCGCCGGTCCTGCTCGAGGATCAGGACCGGCGGCGGTGGGACATCTCGGCCATCCATCGTGGCCTGGCCGCGCTGGCCAAGGCCTCGGCTCACGGCCTCGGCCCGTACGGCTTGCAGGCGGCGATCGCCGCCGTGCACGCTTCGGCGCGCTCCGCGGAGGCGACCGACTGGGACCGGATCGTGGTGCTCTACGAGGCGCTCGGCCGGGTCGCGCCGTCGCCGGTGGTCGACCTCAACCGGGCCGTCGCCGTGGCCATGGCCTCGGGTCCGGCGGCGGCCCTGGCCATCGTGGACGAGCTGATCGCCGCCGACCGGCTCCCCGGTTCGCATCTGGTGCCGACGGTACGCGGAGAGCTGCTGGCCCGGCTCGGACGGCGGTCGGAGGCGCGCGCCGAGCTGGAGTCGGCCGCCGGGCTCTGCACCAACCAGCGGGAACGGTCGGTGCTGCTGCGTAAGGCGGCGATGCTGGGCTGACGTGCCCCGCTCAGCGGCTGCGGCGCGACCCCACCCGCGTACGCCCGGAGAACGCGGCGGCGCCGCCGGACTGGCCGGCCTGGCTGGATTGACCCGGCTGGCTGGGCTGGCTCGGCTGTCCGCCCCCAGCCGAAGCGGGGCGATGCCGGGCCGGACGACGCCGGCCTCGCGGGGCGGCGGTGGGCGCCGGGGCGGGAGTCCGTGGCGTGGGCTCGGCGAGACTCCGGTCACCGGGAGCGATCTCGGTCAGCAGCGGGTCGCCCGGCCGTAGCCGGGTGGTCGTCGACGACACTCCCGCCTTGCGGGTCAGATCGCGTACCAGCTTGATCTGATCGTCGGTGGCCAGCGTGACGACGGTGCCGGTGCTTCCCGCGCGGGCGGTGCGTCCCGACCGGTGCAGGTACGCCTTGTGCTCCAGCGGCGGATCGGCGTGGATGACCAGCGCGACGTCGTCGACGTGGATGCCCCGCGCGGCGATGTCGGTGGCGACCAGCGTGGTGATCGTGCCGTCGGAGAACGCGCCGAGGTTGCGGGTCCGGGCGTTCTGCCCGAGGTTGCCGTGCAGCTCGACCGCTGGTACGCCGGCCGCGACCAGCTTGCGGGCCAGCGCCTTCGCGCCGTGCTTGGTGCGGGTGAACACGACCGACCGGCCGGGCGCGCTGGTGAGGTCGACCAGCACCGGGAACCGGTCCTGCGCCTGCAGATGCAGCACGTGGTGGTGCATCTCCGGAGCGGCCTGCCGGCGCGGCTCGACGGTGTGCCGGACCGGCTGCTGCAGGAAGCGCCGCACGAGCACGTCGACTCCGGCGTCCAGCGTGGCGGAGAACAGCAGCCGCTGCCCACCGGCCGGGGTCTGCTCCAGCAGCCGCCGTACGGCGGGCAGGAACCCGAGGTCGGCCATGTGGTCCGCCTCGTCGATGACGGTGATCTCGACCGCGCTCAGGTCGGCGTGACCGGCGTCGAGGTGGTCGGCGAGCCGTCCCGGGCAGGCGATCAGCACGTCGACCCCGTCGCGCAGGCCCTTGATCTGCCGGGCGTGCCCGACGCCGCCGTAGACGGTCAACGACCGCAGCGACATGGTGCGCGCCAGGGGAGCGATGCTGGCGGCGATCTGATCGGCCAGTTCGCGGGTCGGCGCGAGGATCAGCCCGCGGGGACGCTTCGGCTGGCGTACGCGGCCCGACGCGGCCAGCCGGGCCAGCAGCGGCAGGACGAAGGCGTACGTCTTGCCGGAGCCCGTCTGGCCCTTGCCCAGCACGTCGCGCCCGGCGAGGGCGTCGGGGATGGTGGCGAGCTGGATCGGGAACGGCGTCGTGATGCCCTGACTGTCGAGGGCCGAGACCAGGGCGGCGGGCAGACCCAGCTGCGCGAACCCGGAAGTGGAGGTGGTCGAGGAGGGGCGGCGGGCCGCCATGCGTACTCCGAACGTAGAGGGGTCGTCCTACCCGGCGCAGACTGCTCGGCCGCGGCGCGTGGTGGTCGACAAAGACTGTCCGAGAGTACTGCACGATCACCCGGTTCCTGTCCCCGGCTGCCGCGCGGGTTACCGGCAGCCGAGCACAAACGGAACTTTGTGGTGATCTTGGTGATTTGGGCAAGTCGCCGGGTACTGTCAGATCCCTCGACCACCCCGGGTCGAGTTCGCCGACGTCGGGCGCCTGTCCGGCCAACCCCGTGCAGGAGCGTCATGACGTCACTGAACACCGCGCCCGATCTGCGTACCGGGCCCAAACCGCTGCTCGACGCGCGGCAGGGGACCGCCGCCGCGATCACCATGTGGATCTTCGTCGTGGTCCCGTTCGTCGCGCTCGCCGCGGCCGTACCGCTCGCCTGGGGCTGGGGCCTGTCCGCCGCCGACATCGCCATGGCGGCCACGATCTACGTGGTCGCCGGATTCGGCGTCACCGCCGGCTACCACCGGCTGCTTACCCACGGATCGTTCAAGGCCCGGCGCGGATTGCGCGTCGCTCTCGCCGTCGCGGGATCCTTCGCCGTTCAGGGCTCGCCCATCCAATGGGTCGCCAACCACCGCCGCCATCACGCGTTCTCCGACCGCGAAGGCGACCCGCACTCGCCGTGGCGCTACGGCACATCGGTGGCCGCGCTGCTGAAAGGCCTTGGCCACGCCCACGTCGGCTGGATGCTGCGCCGCGAACTGAGCAACCGGGCCCGATTCGCTCCCGACATGCTCAACGACAAGGACATGCGGCTGGTGGGCAAGCTGTTCGGCCCGATCGCGGCCCTGTCCCTGATCGCCCCGGCACTGATCGGCCTCCTGCTCAGCGGGTCCTGGACCGGCGCGCTGACCGCCTTCTTCTGGGCCGGACTGGTACGCATGGCGCTGCTGCACCACGTGACCTGGGCGGTCAACTCCGTCTGCCACGTGTTCGGCGAGCGGCCCTTCGAAAGCCGCGACAAGGCGACCAACTTCTGGCCGCTGGCGATCCTGTCCTTCGGCGAGAGCTGGCACAACTCGCATCACGCCGATCCGACCGGAGCCCGGCACGGCGTACTGCGCGGGCAGATCGATCCCTCCGCGCGGCTGATCTGGATCTTCGAGAAGCTCGGCTGGGCCCGCGACGTACGCTGGCCGGTGCGTCAGCGCCTCGAGGCGAAGCTGGTCGCCCCGCGGAGCTGACGCGCTCCGGTCGTGTCGTTTCAGGCGGAGGCGCCGAAGCTGCGGCTCTGCCCGCCGAACAGCGACTGCGGCGGGCCGGCCGCCTGCACGTTGCTGCCGAACCGGTCGTGGTGGAAGTCGAGCCGCTTGTTCTCCTCGGCGAGCGACACCCGGCGCCACATCTGCTCGGCCGCCGTCCACCAGCTGCCGTCGGTCTTGGCGAACGTGCTGATCGTCGCCGACATCGGCGTCACCAGGCCTAGTTCCCAGCGCGCCATCATCGTCTCGTGCGTCATCTCCATCAACGCCTCGACATCATGGCGTTGGGAACGGTCGTCGTCGGCAAGCATGGTGCGAATCCTCACGAAGGGGGTGGGGGTTACCTGCAACTATGCGCTGGTCAGAGCCACCTGGCAAGCCCCGCGGCCAGGTCGGCGCGGCCGAGAATGAGTTTCCCTCATCTATCTCTCCTCCTCGCTGCCCTTGGCCGCCCATCCACGAGCGCCAAGATTTGGCACCCGCCCCCAGTGAGGAGTCGTCGAGGCGGTCGACTGAGACGCGGTTTGAGTAGCCGACGGGTCGCGCAGTGTCATAGGCGTCCGGCACACTGTCGGGCATGCTCGCGCACACCCGCTCTGATCTGGCCGACCTCGTCTCTTCCGGGAAGAAGGTCAAATATCTCCACTTCTGGGGGCACAAACCCCAGCCCGACGGCAGCGTCGGGGCGAACTGCCTCAGCCAGTGGTGGCCCGCGTCGTTCCAGGTCGGCGGGCGGGCCTACGCCACCGCCGAGCACTGGATGATGTGGTCCAAGGCGAAGCTGTTCGGCGACGACGAGATGGCCGACAAGGTGCTGGCCGTCAAGCATCCCCGGCAGGCCAAAGAGCTGGGCCGGCAGGTACGCGGCTTCGACCAGCAGACCTGGGACGACAACCGCTACGCCATCGTCGTGGCGGGCAGTGTGGCGAAGTTCGGGCAGCACCACGACCTGCGGGCGTACCTGCTGGGGACGGGGGAGCGGGTGCTCGTCGAGGCGAGTCCGCTCGACCGGATCTGGGGCATCGGGCTGGGCGCGGCCGACCCCCGCGCGTCGGATCCGGCGCAGTGGCGGGGGCTGAACCTGCTCGGGTTCGCGCTGATGGAGGCCCGGGACGCTATCCGGGCGGAGTGAGCGCCACCGCCATGAACCCCGCCAGTGGTCGCTGCCACCCGGGAACGCTCACCGGATGCCGGGGATCACGTTCGTCCGTCAGCAACCGGCGCACGTGCGGCGGGATGCCGGGCCGCGTACGCAGAGCCACGGCGACCGCCGCCGACCAGCGGATCATCGGCTCCGGATCGGACAGTTGCCCGTCGAGCCGGGCGAGCACGGCCGAGTCCTGACCGCGTAGGTGCCCCAGGGCCAGGTTCGCGCTCGCGCGTACGCCGCTGCCATCGGGCACGGCGATCAAGTCGCCCACGACGGCCGTCGTCGTCGGAACCCACGCCAGCAGTTCGGCGGCCCGGGCGGCGACCTCGGTGTCGGGGTCGCGAAGCCACCGCCGGAACACGTCGCCGTGCCGGGCCATGGCCGCGTACGCGTCGGCCGCCCACACCTGCGCGGCGGCGTCCATGGTCTCGAAGTCGTCGTCCGCGAGCTCGCCGTCGTAGAAGGCGGGCAGCAGTTCCCGGATACGGCTGCGCAGCCCGGCGTCGAACGACGGGAACCCGCCGAACGGCAGCGCCCGGTCGGTGAGGTCGCCCAGGCCCACCAAGCGCAGCAGATCCACGACCAGCGAGCGGTCCGGTGTGGACGGTTCGTCCGCGGTCGCGACCAGGAACGGGACGACGTACGCACTGGCCTCCCAGCGCGTACCCTGGTGATAGACGGTGCCCCGCAGCCGATTGTGCGCCTCGATGCGGGCGTCCTCGTCGTCCGACGCCAAGGCGCGTACCAGATCCGGCACCTCGTCGGCCGCCCCATACGCGTGGTGCAGCGTGCCCCACGCGACGGCGGTCAACGGGTCATTTCCCGAAGTCATACACCGTCACCGGGATGTCCCGCGCGCACAGGGTGCGTACGACCAAGGGCTCGATCTTGTCCCACGAGCCGCCGGCGAGACCCGTGCCGATGCGGGGCATGTGCACCGACGCGCCGGACGGCAGCAGCTCCGCGAGCCTGGCGAGGCAGCGCTCGACGGCGTCGTAGCGGATCGGCGGGCCGTTGCTGCCGGTCTTCATCCCGTGCTGGGCGACCATGTTCGCCACCCAGACGTCGGCGGCGACCTGGATCAGGCGGACCGCGCCCAGCCCGAAGTCGTTGCCGGCCCGGTGCCGATGCCACTCGCGGTAGTCGCGCTCCGGCTCGGGCCAGCGCTTGGAGATCGCCAGCACGAAACCCTTGCCCCAGCCGCCGAGGTCGTTGCAGATGTGCGCGATCACCTTCGGCCCCTTGGCCTGCGGGCTCGTCGCGTCGCCCTGGCGGACGGTGAGGGGTGTCATGCCGCGAATGATGTCACCGCGGTACGACACCCCTCGGCTGGGTCAGGGCACGAACAACGCCGTCAGGGACTGGTGGTTGGCCTCCACGATGATGGACTCGGCGCCCGCGTTGGCGGTCACTCTGGTCGAGGCGGAGAAGGTCCGCGAGGTGCAGCCGGCCAGCACGGGAACGGCCGTGTGCCAGGTATTGATCTTGAAGTGGTGGACGGTGTTGGACACCGTGACGCCGGCGAGCGCCCCGTTGGTGGTGGTGTTGCAGACCGATCCGTCCTGGTTGAGCTGGTGCACCACCAGTTGCGTGCCGACATACGCGTAGCCGCCGGTGAGCCGGCCGCCGACGCAGAGCGTCTCGGGCCTGGTGCCGTAGCAGGTCGTGACGTTCACGTCGCCGATGGCCTGGATGCTCGTCACCCCGGCCGGGGCGGTGAAGGTGACCGGTGCGGCGTAGTACCCGCTGTCGACCCGGACACGCGACGGCTGGTAGGTCTGGGCCGACGCGGCCAGCACGCCGAACACGTCTTCGAGGTACGTGGACGCCTCGACCCGGATCGTGCGCGTTCCGGTGCTGGCGGAGTGGTCGATGAAGATCGCCTCCAGCGAGCACGTGAGGTTGCCGGAGGCCGGTGCGGTGATCATGCCCCGGGTGAGGATCGTGGTGGTCGTCCCGGTGAGCACGTTCTGGCCCGAGACGAGCCGGTCGACCAGGGTCGTGGAACCGGCCTGCCGGCAGTAGACCAGGTGCGACGTCTCCGTGACGACGGTCGCCTGCGACACGATGAGCTTGCTGCTCAGATACTTGGTCGTCCCGGCGGGGACGGTGATCCGGGCGCCCAGGTCGTGGAAGACCGGAGTGCCGTTGGTGGAGGTCGCCTGGACCTGGTAGACACCGGGTACCGAGGTGTAGACCCGCAGGTCGGACGCGGTGGCGGGGGAGGCCTGGCCGAGTGCGGCGACGGCGGCCAGGACAGTGACGAGAGCCAATCTCATGCGGGGCAGCGTAAACCCGCCTCTGGCTTTCGGTCTAGACCGGTATTACGATGCCCCGCATGGCTGACATGGTGGACGTGGCGATCGACGCTGGCCAGACGCGTATGCGTCTCGCGCTGTCGCGAAACGGTCAGGTCACGCGCGTCGCCGAAGCGCCTGGACTGACCTACCGGCAAGGCGTACGCCCAGCCGCCGCCGTCCTGGCCGCCGTCGCCGCACCATGGGCCTCCCTCGCCCACGAATCGCAGGTCGGCACCGTCTGCCTCGGACTGACCAGCGTCCTGGGCTCCGCCGACGAATACGCCGCCCTCGCCGCCGGACTGCTCCACAACCTCGACGCCACCCGAATCCTGATCGCCGGAGACGTCGTCACCGCGCACGCGGGCGCTTTCGGACTCGAACCCGGGGTCGTGCTGGCCGCCGGAACCGGCGCGATCGCCCTCGGGCTCGACCACGACGGCGTACGCCGCCAAGTCGACGGCTGGGGCTACCTGTGCGGAGACGCGGGCGGCGGATTCTGGATCGGCCGGCGGGGCCTCGACGTCGCCCTGCGCGGCCACGACGGCCGGATCGAACCCACCCCGCTGACCGGCCGCGCCACCGACCACTTCGGCGACCTCGCCGATCTCGCCGAATCGCTGTACCCCACCCCCGACGCCGTCGCGCGGATCGCCGAGTTCGCCCCGGCCGTCCTCGACCTCGCCGAGACCGACCCGTACGCCGGACGCATCGTCGCCGAGGCCGCCGAAGAACTCGCCGCCACCGTCGCGGCCGCCGCCGGACCCGCCGACCTGCCCGTCTCGTGGACCGGACGGTTGCTACGCAACGACACCCTGCGTCGCCGGTTCGCCGACGACCTCGCCCTCCGGCGGCCCGGCGTACGCCTGCGCGAGCCGCTAGGCGACGGACTCGACGGCGCCGCCAATCTCGCCGCCGCCCCCGACCTCGGGATCCACTCCGGACTGATGCGGGTGACGCACCGGTGAGAGTCGGCTTCGCCACCCAGACCCTGACCGTCCCGCCCGGCACCCCCATGGGCGGGTACGCCTTCCGCGAAGGAACGTCCACCGGAACCCTCGACCCGCTGAGCGTCTCGGCGATCACCTGGTTCGACGGCGTACACCGGTTCGCGTTGGCGCTGGTCGACGCGATCTGCGTCAACGCCGACCTCACTCGCGCCGTCCGCGACGTCGTGTCCGAGGTGGACGTCCTCTGGCTCGCCGCCAGCCACACCCACGCCGGGCCGGAGACCGGGTGCGTACCGGGCGGGACGGTCACCCCACCGGACTGGCTCGCCATCCTCACCGCCACGGTCGCCGACACCGTCGCGACAGCGCGCCAGGCCGAGACCGAGGCGTCCGGCCGGGTCCACTCCGGTCCGCTCCACGGCGTCGGCGCCGTACGCAGCCACCCCACCGGCGACTCGTCGGTGCCCCTCGACGTCGTCGAAGTCGTCGCCGGCGACCGCCGCGCCGGAGTGCTCGTCGTGCTGCCGGTGCATCCGACCGTCCTGCCGTCGCGGAACCTCCTCGTCAGCGCCGACCTGACCGGGGCGGTCCGCCGGGCGCTGGCCGACCGGCTCGGAACCGGGACGTGGATCGCCGTGGCCACCGGCGCCGCCGGCGACATCAGCACCCGGCGTACGCGTCAGGCCCAGGACGCCGCCGAACTCGGCCGGCTCGGCGCCATCGTGGCCGACCGGTGCGTCGAACTCCTGGACAAGGCCGGCGACAGCCCTGTCCACGGCGGGACGCGTGACGGCTCGACGCGTGACGGC
>JABFYB010000338.1 GCA_013361475.1 Hamadaea sp. | reverse complement strand
CTACATCAACTACGCCTTCGGCAACGTGACCGGCGGCGCCTGCCAGATCGGTGACGCGTACGCCGACTACGACAAGTTCTACGACGCGGCATCCAGTGTGGACGGCACCACGGACACCTGGGACGCCGGCGCCCTGCGCGGCAACTTCAACCAGCTGCGCAAGCTGAAGAAGCTCTACCCGAACATCAAGGTCCTCTGGTCGTTCGGCGGCTGGACCTGGTCCGGCGGCTTCGGCCAGGCGGCGGCGAACCCGACGGCGTTCGCCAACTCCTGCTACAACCTGGTCGAGGACCCGCGCTGGGCGGACGTCTTCGACGGCATCGACATCGACTGGGAGTACCCGAACGCCTGTGGGCTGTCCTGTGACACCAGCGGCGCGGCGGCCTTCAAGAACCTGATGTCGGCGCTGCGGACGAAGTTCGGCTCCAGCTACCTCATCACCGCGGCGATCACGGCCGACGGCACCAGCGGCGGCAAGATCGACGCGGCCGACTACGCGGGCGCGGCGCAGTACGTGAACTGGTACAACGTCATGACGTACGACTTCTTCGGCGCCTGGGCCACGACCGGCCCGACCGCTCCGCACTCGCCGCTGACGTCGTACTCGGGCATCCCGATCGCCGGGTTCTACTCGGACAACGCGATCCAGAAGCTCGTCGGCAAGGGCGTACCGCGTTCCAAGCTGCTGCTCGGCATCGGCTTCTACGGCCGGGGCTGGACCGGTGTCACCCAGGCCGCCCCCGGCGGCACCGCCACCGGCGCCGCGCCCGGCACTTACGAGGCCGGCATCGAGGACTACAAGGTGATCTCGACGAAGTGCCCGCCCACGGGCACGGTCGCGGGCACCGCGTACGCCTTCTGCGGTGGACAGTGGTGGAGCTACGACACGCCCAGCACCATCGGCGGAAAGATGACCTACAGCAAGAACCAGGGTCTCGGTGGAGCGTTCTTCTGGGAGCTCTCCGGCGACACCACCGGCGGCACGCTCATCACCGCCATGAAGAACGGCCTCGGCTGATAACCAGGGCTCAGTCGAGGTGAAGTTCGGCCGGTGCGGCGCCCGTCGCACCGGCCGAGCAGTTTCCGCCAGCTGTTGCGAGAAGGGGCGCCGGGCGATATTCATTACGCCCATGACCACCCCCTCGGTTCCCTCCTCCCCGGGCAGTGCCGTGAAGGCGTTGCGGCCGTTGTTCGCCTGGGTGTTGCTGGGCTACGTCGCCCTGCACCTGTTCTTCACCTTCTTCGGCTGGCTGCTGCCGTCGCCGGACAGCACGTTCAGCTCCCGGTCGGCCTCGGCCGGTTTCGTCACGCTCTACACGATCGTGCTGCCGCTGCTGGCGCTGCTCATCGCCACGCAGATCACGCCGGTCCTGGCGGCCGGCAAACTGATGGCGGCCATCGCGTTGGTCGAGTACGTCGTGGTGCTCTTCTTCGGGCTCGTCTCGTTCCTGCTCGGCCTCGGCCGGACCTTCGACTACGTCAACAGCGCCCGCTCGGCGTTCGGCGCCTTGGAGCATCTCGTGATGGGCCTGGCCGAGCTGGGCATCGCCGCCCTCGTCGCGTACGCCGCCCTCCGGATCTTCCTGTCGCTCGGCGGCACCCTGCCGGACTTCAGCGCTCGGCATGCCCCGCCGGCCCCGCCCAGCGAGCCGCCCACCCAGGTGCTTCAGTAGGCCCCGATGTTCGCCTGCCGGTCAGGTCCACGCCTTTCGGCGTATCCCTAGATCGTCTCGAATGAGCCGCATGGCTGACAGGCGTAGTTTGTTGAAGATGAGTGCGATGGCGGCCGGAGCCGCGCCCCTCCTGGCGGCGGCTCCGGCCGTCGCCTCGGACCGGCCGGAGCGGCATGGCCCGCTGGTGATCGGACATCGCGGGGCCAGCGGCTACCGGCCCGAGCACACGCTGGCCTCGTACGAGCTGGCGGCCCGGATGGGCGCCGACTACATCGAGCCGGATCTCGTGTCCACCAAGGACGGAGTGCTGGTCGCCCGGCACGAGAACGAGATCTCCGGCACGACGAACGTGGCCGACCACGCCGAGTTCGCGGGACGCCGGACCACCAAGCAGCTCGACGGAGCGTCGGTGACCGGCTGGTTCACCGAGGACTTCACCCTCGCGGAGCTGAAGAGCCTGCGCGCGGTGGAGCGGCTCCCGGCGGTGCGGCAGCGCAACACCCTCTACAACGGACTCTTCGAGGTCCCCACCTTCGAGGAGGTGCTCCAGCTCCGCGAGCGGCTCAGCCGCGAGCTGGGCCGCGAGATCGGCGTCTACCCGGAGACCAAACACCCCACCTACTTCCGGGCCGCCGGCCTCGCCCTGGAGGCCCCGCTGGTCCAGGCGCTGCGCAAGCACGGTCTCGACCGCCGCTCCGCGCCGGTCTTCGTCCAGTCCTTCGAGGCGGCCAACCTCCGCGACCTCCGCGAGAAGCTCGGCATCCGCGTACCGCTGGTCTTCCTCGCCAGTGCCAGTGGTACGCCGTTCGCCGATCCGAAGACGTACAAGGAGTACCTGAGCCCGGCCGGGCTCGCCGAGCTGGCCTTGTTCGCCGACGGCATCGGCCCGGACAAGTCCCTCGTGATCCCCCGCAACGCCGACGGCACGCTCGCCGCCCCCACATCGTTGGTGGCCGACGCGCACGCCGCCGGGCTGGTCGTCCACCCCTACACGTTCCGGGCGGAGAACCAGTTCCTGCCGGCCGACTACCGGGTCGGCGCCGACCCCAACGCGTACGGCAAGGCGCTCGACGAGCAGGTGGCCTTCCTGCGTACGGGGATCGACGGGCTCTTCACCGACCAGGCCGACATCGGCGTCCTGGCCCGAAGCCTCCGCTGAGCGCCTTCTTCAGCGCTGGGTCAGGGAATCGCCACCCCTGACCCAGCCGAGCCACCCGGGTCGCACGCCTCGATCGCGGCACGCACGTCGTCGTCGGCGACGTCGAACCTTCGCAACAGCGGTAGCAACGCGGGGTCCTTGAGGTGTGCCGCGGCCTCGAAGATCAGCGTACCGACCGATGGCTGTGACAAGAGATCGGCAACGAGCGGGCGTACGCCGGCGTCTCGGCGTCGAGCGAGCGCCACCACTGCCTCGTCCCGGGCGTCGGCGTACGCGTCGCCGGTACGCGCCCAGAGCGCTTGTCGCACTGCTTCGGAATCGGCGTCGGCCTGGCTGCCCAGCCCGAACGTCGCCCAATCACGGATCTGCGGATCCGGGTCGGCGGCCAGGGCGATCAAAGCCGTCACGCCGTCCCGCTCAGGTGGATCTCCCATGATCATCGGCAGATCCGCCGCGACTCGGAATCGCACCCCCGCGTCGGGATGAGCCGCCAACGCGGTGAGTACGGGCAGGCCACGCGGGTCCTGAGCACTGCCCAGGGCCCGGACGACGCCGACGAGGACGTCAGGATCGCGCTCGCTCTCGTCCTCGTACGCTTCCAGGACGAGGCTGGCGACGTCTGTGCGTACCTGCTGGTCTCCCAGCTCTGCCGCGACGGCCAGCAACTGGTACGCGACGGCCTGAACGTCGACTTGCACAGCAGTCAGATGACCGCGAGCCAGCTCCACGGCGGATTGCGGATTTGGCCGGACAATCCGCACCAAGTGTTCGACGACCGTGTCACCGTCGTAGGGTTCAGCCCGCCAGGCGAGCAAAGCCCGGTGAAACTGCTCGTCAAGCGGCGCCATCATGGGGTTGATGCTGACACACCAGGACTTCCCGGTCTCGATCAAGGCCGTCTCGTACACCGGAGTACCGAGTACAACCCTTGTCGCGCAACACAAGCGCGTCGCGCAGCGACCGCCGATGACGCAGCGGGAGCGGCCGCCTTGGCTGTGTGCCCGTGGTTTGCGATTTCGGACCGAATCGCAAGATCGAGTACCGGGGATGTGCGTCTGCGGGCCGATACGCGCATATGCCGGGCGCTTGTCGGCCTGGATCGGCTTCAGATCGCAGATGGCGGGCGCATGGTGGGACTGTGCCGCGGCCGGCGGCACGTGTCGCCGGCTCCGTCGTTCAGCAGCGTCTGTGCAGGGTGTTTTGCACGGGTCTGCGTAGTGGGTCGATGAAGGTGGGTGGGAGGAATTCGGGGAAGCCGTCGGGTCGGAT
>JABFYB010000036.1 GCA_013361475.1 Hamadaea sp. | reverse complement strand
CGTGATCATTGCGCCACCCGCCGGGGAGGCGCTTGCGCCGAGCCGCCAGGAGTGCATTCAGCTGTTTCGCGCGGCGAAATGCCCGAGTCAACGACGTGGCTGACGCAATGATCATGACGCGCCCGCCACCGTCGCGCGGACGCCGTGCGTACTGAGGTCGCGGTGCCACTCGGCGACGAGGTCGCGGAAGTCGCCGGTGAGTTCCGCCGGGAAGATCTCGGTCAGCGACAGCAACCGGTCGACGACCGAACCGGGTCCGGCGAGTTCGGCTCGGATCTGGGCGGCCAGCGGATCGTTGAGCGGCAACGCCTCCCCGTTGTCCGCCGTACCCTCGGCGAAGCGCATCCAGGCCGCGACGACGAGCGCGCCGAAGCGGGGCGAGAGCCCGCGGGCGCGAACGTCGAGCACCGTACGCAGGACGCGATAGGGAAGCTTCTGACTGCCGTCCATCGCGACCTGAATGGTGCGGTGCCGAATGGCGGGATTGGCGAACCGCTCCAGCACTTCTTCGCCGTACGCCACGACGGAGACGCCTGGCGGTGGCGTGAAACTGACGGCGATCTCGTCGGCGATGAACCGCCGGAGGAGGTCCGTCAGCCCCGGCATGAGGAGCGCCTCGGCGATCGTCTCGTACCCGGCGAGCGCCCCAAGATAGGCCACAGTGGAGTGAACGCCGTTGAGCGTACGCAGTTTCAGCTGCTCCCACGGGGCGACGTCGTCGGTGAGCACGGCTCCGGCCAGGTCCCAGGCGGGGCGCCCGCCCGGGAAGTCGTCCTCGATGACCCACTGCAGGTAGGGCTCGGCCTCGACGGCGGCCAGATCGTCGACGCCGAGCGCACTGCGTACCAGGGCGTAGGTCTCGGCCGTGCTGGCCGGGACGATCCGGTCCACCATCGTCCGCGGGAAGGTCACCGAGGTCGGCAGAGGCACCGCCTCGGCGACGAGCGCCCGCAGCTGCGACCCGTTCGACGGCAGGTTGTCGCAGCTCACCACGGCGAGCGGCGGCGCGCCGGCGCTGATCCGCGCGCGAATGCCGTCCACGAGCAGCTTCACCATCGCCGAGCCGGGCTGATAGGCCTTCTCGGTCACGGTCAGCGTCACCACGCGGATCGCGGGATCGGCCAGCAGGTCGGTCACCGCCGAGCGTTCGCTCGGCGCGTGCAGCACCCGGCCGACGGCACCGATCACCCGGGTACGCGCACCGGCGCCGGACAGGCTCGTCACGCTGAAGAGCCCGTCCTGCGCCCGCAACGCGTCCACGACGGCGGCGGAGTTCGGGGCGACCTCGGCGATCGCCCAGTCCCCGCCGCCGGCCGCGATGGCGTCCTCGGTGTAGACGGCCTGATGTGCCCGGTGGAACGCGCCGACTCCCAAGTGGACGATGCCGACTCCGGCGTCGCCGTCGATCGTCGGGCGGGCATCCGCCGGGAGAGCGGCGAGCGCGGCTCGACTCAGGCGCGCCATACCGGGCCGTCCGGGAAGGCGTACTCCGCGATCGACTCGGTACGCAGCGTCGTGCTGTATCCGGGCTGCTCGGGAAGCAGGTAACGGCCGTCGCGGGTGCGTACCGGGTCGACGAAGTGCTCGTGCAGGTGGTCGACGTACTCCACCATCCGGCCGTCCAGCGAGGTGCCGACCCGCAGGTAGTCGAAGATCGCGAGGTGCTGGACGTATTCGCAGAGCCCGACGCCGCCGGCGTGCGGGCATACCGGTACGCCGAACTTCGCCGCCATCAGCAGCTCGGCCAGCACTTCGTTGACGCCGGCCACCCGGCACGCGTCGATCTGCATCACGCCGATCGCCTCGGCCTGCAGCAGCTGCTTGAAGATGACCCGGTTGGCCGCGACCTCGCCGGTCGCCACCCGGATCGGGTCCACGGCGCGGGCGATGCGGGCGTGCCCGAGCACGTCGTCGGCGTGCGTCGGCTCCTCGATCCAGTAGGGGTTCACCTCGGCGAGGACGGCCATGTTGGCGATCGCCTCGTCGACGTCCCAGACCTGGTTGGCGTCCATCATGAGCAGCGCGTCCGGGCCGATCTCCGAGCGGATGATCCGCGCCCGGCGAAGGTCGTCCTCGATCGGGCCGCCGACCTTCATCTTCATCGCGCGCCACCCCTGCTCGTACGCCGTCCGCGTCAGCGCGCGAACCTTGTCGTCCGGGTAGCCGAGCCAGCCCACCGAGGTGGTGTACGACGGGAAGCCGTCGCGTTCGAGCAGCGCGAGCCGGTCGGCCAGGCCCTCGCGGCCGCGTTCGAGGATGTCGAGCGCCTCGGCCGGGGTGATGGCGTCGGTGATGTGGTGGAAGTCGACCGTCCGGACCAGTTCCTCGCTCGGCAGCTCGGCGAGCAGCCGCCACAGCGGAACGCCGGCGACCTTGGCCCGCAGGTCCCAGACCGCGTTGACGAGCGCTCCGGCCGCCATGTGGATGACGCCCTTCTCCGGGCCGAGCCAGCGCAGCTGCACGTCGGCGGTCAGCGACCGCCAGAAGGCCACCGGCTCGTCGACGATCTCGGCGAGGTCACGGCCGACCACATGATGCTGGAGAGCGGTGATCGCGGCGCAGGTGATCTCGTTACCGCGTCCGTTGGTGAAGGTGAACCCGGCGCCGGTCAGGCCGCCGTCGGTCTTCAACTCCACATAGGAGGCCGAGTAGTCGCCGCGGTTGATGGCGTCCGACCCGTCGCCCGCGGCGGCGGTGGGGAAGCGTACGTCGTGGACTTCGGCGGCAATGATCTTGGTCATCAGTTCGCAACCTTAAAGATTCGTCTGGGCTGGTGGTACGCGATGTCGGCGGCGGTCTCGGCGGCCTCGTCCAGGCTCAGCCGATGCTCGGCGACCAAGCGGGCGAGGAAGCCGGCGTCGACCCGGCGAGCGATGTCGTGCCGGACCGGGATGGAGCAGAACGCCCGGGTGTCGTCGACGAACCCGGCGGTGTTGGCGAAGCCGGCGGTCTCGGTGACCGCCTCACGGAAGCGGCGCATGGCCTCCGGCGAGTCGAGGAACCACCAGGGCGCGCCCAGGTAGAGGGCGGCGTACCCGCCGGCGAGGGGCGCCAGCTCCCGGGTGAACGTCGTCTCGTCCAGGGTGTAGAGGACCAGACGCAGCCGGGGATCGTTGCCGAACTCCCGCAGCAGCGGGGCCAGCCCGTGCACGTAGTCGGTGGGCTGCGGGATGTCCCCGCCGACGTCGGTCCCGTACTCGCCGTGCAGCCAGGTGTTGTGATTGCGGACCGAGCCGGGATGCAACTGCATGACCATCCCGTCGTCGATCGACATCCGGGCGAACTCGACGAGCATCACGGCCCGGAACGCCTCCGCGTCCGCCGCGGTCGCCTCGTCGCGCAGTCCCCGCTCGAACAGCTCCTGCTTGTCCCGCTCGGGGAGGACGAGCGTACGCGCGGTGGGGTGGCCGTGATCGCTGGACGTGGTGCCCATCGCGAGGAACGCCGCCCGTCGTTGGCGCAGCGCGGCGAGGTATCCGGTGAACGTCAGCGTGTCCTCGCCGGTGATCTCGCCCAGCTTCACGACGCGCTCGCGCCAGGCTCGCGTACCGGTCGCGCCGGTGAGACCGCCGAACTCCATGTCCACCACGTCGTCCGGGCGGAAGGTGCTGACCACCCGGTCGCCCCAGCCGTCGGCGGCCAGCTTCGCGTGCTGGGTCAACGGATCCAGCGGCGACTCGGTGGTGGCGAGCACCTCGATGTTGAACCGCTCGAACAGCGCCCGGGGCCGGAACTCCGGCCGTGCCAGACAGGCGGCGACCGCGTCGTAGACCTCGTCGGCGGTGTTCTCGGTCAACGGAATGGTCACGCCGAAGACGCCGTCGAGCGTCTGCTCCAGCCACAGCTTGGACGGCGTACCGCGGAAGAGGTGCCAGTGCGCGGCGAAGGTCCGCCAGATCTCCCGCGGTTCGACGGCCGCGGTCGAACCGTCGCGGCGGGGCACGCCGAGGGCGTCCGGATGCACGCCCTGGCTGTAGAGCATCCGCGTCAGATAGTGATCGGGCACCACGAACAAGCGAGCCGGGTCGGGGAACGGCTCGTCGTCGGCGAGGAGCCGCGGATCGATGTGCCCGTGCGGCGAGATGAGCGGCAGGTCCCTGACGTGGGCGTACAGCTC
>JABFYB010000279.1 GCA_013361475.1 Hamadaea sp. | reverse complement strand
GCGATGTCGCGGCGCACGGTCACGGCGGTGACGCCGAGCGAGCGGGCGATGTCGCTGACCCGCAGGGTGCCGCGTACGCGCAGGTCGGCGAGCAGCCGTTCGCGTCGTTCGGCGGGCAGCAGCGGGGGCTCGGACAGGGTCACTGCTGCGCCTCCAGCGTCGGGGGGATGAGGGGGAGCACGGTCGGGGATTCGATTGTGCGCCCTGGTGTCGACGGCACGAGAACCCCCTCAGTCATCAGCCGGTGATCGGCATACGCTCAGAACCGATCAGATTCGATCACAAAAGTGCGCCGACTTCCGAGCCATATCGTGTTACAGACTGGTAACGAACCCTTGTGATGCAGTTCTGCATGCGATCTACTCCCTCTCACCCCGATCGAACGAACAAAAACGAACACAAACGAACCCCCTCCCCGAGGGACACCGGAAGGCAAGATCGCATGCACCGTCCGCAGGCACTGCTCGTGATGCGGCCCGACAGTTTCCGGCTCCAGTTCGGCCCGGAGGAGATGCGGCGGCTGAAGTCGCTCGCCGACCTCGGCGATCCGATCTGGTCGGACGACCTCGACGCGCCGCACACCCGCGCCCGCCTGGCCGAGACGGAGGTGCTGCTCACCTCGTGGGGGTGCCCGACGCTCACCCCCGAACGCCTGGACGCCGCGCCGAAACTGCGGGCGGTGCTCCACTGTGCCGGCAGCGTCCGCAGCCTCGTCTCCGACGAGGTGTGGAACCGGGGAATCCTCGTCACGAGCGGGGCGGAGGCCAACGCGACACCGGTCGCCGAGTTCACCCTGGCCGCCATCATCTTCGCCGGGAAGAAGGCGCACGTGCTCGCGGCGGAGGCCCGTGCGAACCGGGCCGACTGGTACAGCGTCGCCGCCCGGGAGGATCTCTCCAACTTCGGGCGGACGATCGGCGTCCTGGGGTTCTCCCGGATCGGCCGCCGCGTCGTCGAACGCCTCCAGACGCTCGACACCGCCGAGGTTCTCGTCACCGACCCGTATGCGGACGCCGCCTCGGTGACGGCCGCCGGCGGTCGCCTCGTCGACCTCGACGAGCTGCTGACGCGGTCGGAAATCCTGTCGCTGCACCTGCCGGAGCTGCCGCAGACCCGCAACGCGATCGGCGTACGGGAACTCGCGCTGCTGCCGGACGGGGCCACGGTCATCAACACCGCCCGCGGCGGGGTCATCGACCACGCGGCGCTGGAGCGCGAATGCGCGACCGGCCGGCTCAACGCCATCCTCGACGTTACCGAGCCGGAGCCGCTGCCCGAGGACTCGCTGCTCTACCAGCTGCCCAACGTGATGATCACACCGCACATCGCCGGGTCGCTCGGCTCCGAGACGCGCCGGATGAGCGCCCAGGCACTGGACGAACTGGAACGATTCATCGCCGGTGAACCTCCGATCGACGCCGTCACCAGCGAGGTACTCGAGGTGAGCGCATGACCGTTTCGCCCATCACCGGCTGGACGCGCGACGACTGGACCGCGCTCGCCGACCGCATGCTGCTCGCGGCCCGGCGCCACGCCTCGCCCACGCACGCGCGCATCACGCCTCCGGGCACGCCGGGCGGCTACGGCACCGACGTGGACGGCCTCGAAGGCTTCGCCCGGACCCTGCTGCTCGCGGGGTTCCGGGTCGCGGGCGAGCGCGGCGACGACCCGCTCCATCTCCTCGAGTGGTACGCACAAGGCATCGCCACGGGTACGGACCCCTCGTCCCCCGAGCGCTGGGTCCGGCCGAGTGAACACGGTCAGGCCAAGGTGGAGGCGGCATCCATCGCGCTGATCCTGGACCTGACCCGGCCGTGGCTGTGGGACGCCCTCGACAGCGGCGTCCAGCAACGAGTCGTGGACTACCTCGGCGAGGTCGTCGGCGACCAGGACTACCCGCGGTCGAACTGGGTGTGGTTCCGCATCGTCGTCGAGCAGTTCCTGGCGTCCGTCGGTGGACCGTGGTCGCTCGACGACATGGAGGCCGACCTGGCGACGCACGAGTCGTTCGCCCGCGACGGCGGCTGGTACTGCGACGGCGTCTCGCGAAACTACGACCACTACGCCGGCTGGGCGCTGCACCTGTATCCGATCCTCTGGAGCCGGATGACCGGCGCGGAACAGCTCTCCGCTCCGCGGCTGCCGGCGTACGCCGAACGGCTGGACCGCTTCCTCCTCGACGCGGCGCGTCTCGTCGGTGCTGACGGCTCACCACTGATCCAGGGCCGTAGCCTCACCTACCGCTTCGCCGCCGCCG
Source organism: Hamadaea sp. (assembly GCA_013361475.1). Classification (GTDB taxonomy): domain Bacteria; phylum Actinomycetota; class Actinomycetes; order Mycobacteriales; family Micromonosporaceae; genus Hamadaea. The sequence continues at coordinate 14,653 of JABFYB010000279.1, read as the reverse complement.
CCCCGTTCTGGGTCGGCGCGTACGCCGGTTCGCCCGCACTCGCCCCCGGCCTGGTCCGGCGGGCGGCGTCCGGGATCGTGAAGCACTTCGCCGACCACGGCGCGCCGGACGACGACGGCCTGCTTACCTTGGGCTGGCACCATCCGTGGCGGCCGATCGCCCAGCGCTACTCCGGGCCGGGCTCGCCCTATTGGGCCGCCAAGGGCATGCTCGGGCTCGCCCTGCCCGCCGATCATCCGGTGTGGACCGACGTCGAACAGCCGCTGCCGGTCGAACAGGCCGACCAGCTCGCCGTCATCGCAGCCCCCGGCTGGGCGGTCGCGGGTACGCAGGCCGACGGTGTCGTCCGCGTCTTCAACCACGGCACCGACCACGCCCATCCCGGCGACCGGACCGGCGACTCGCCCTTGTACGCGCGGATGGCGTACTCGACGGCGACGGCCCCGTTGATGGACGACGAGGGCTGGGACGCGCCGCTGGATAACTCGGTCGTGCTGCTCGACGCGGACGGGCGGGCGACCCACCGCACCGGGTTCGAGACGCTCTCGGTGGCCGAAGTCGACGGCGCGATCGTGCTGGCCTCGCGGGCTCGCGCCCACTGGGTCGAACCGGATCGCACCGTGCCCGACCACGGCTCCGGCCGGCCGGGTCCGGCGGTCGACGCCGCTACCGTCACAACCGTGTCGATCGTCCGGGGCGCATGGGAGGTCCGGTGCGTGCGGGTGGACCCCGTCGCCGACCCGGACGGCGCGCCCGGCTGGGACCGGGCCGTGGCGCTGCGCGTCGGCGGCTGGCCCGTCACCGGCGACCACCACACGTCCGTCGCGGTGAACCTCGGCGGATTCGAAGTCTCCGGCACCCATCAAGCCCGGGACGCCACTCCGCTCGGCGGGCTCACCAGCACTCCGTGGCTCTCGGCGTACCAGATGGACGGCTGGAAGCTCGCGGGCCTGGCGCTGAACGGCGGCGAGCAGGCTCCGCGAGCCGGCATCTCCGGGCCGGTCGTCACGGTGACCTGGCCCGACCTGACCAGAACTACCGCCCCCCTCGATTTCCCGCTCCCCAGGAAGGACCCCTCGTGAACAGAAGAAAGTTGCTGGCGTTCGGCGCGGCCGTGGCCGCCGCCGCGCCTCTCGCGGCCTGCGGCTCCGACGACGACAGTGCTGAGAGCGGCCCCGTCGAGCTGACCGTCAGCGTGTGGAACCTGGACTCCACGCCGGAGTTCAAGGCGCTGTTCGACGCGTTCCAGAAGGCGAACCCGGACATCACCGTCAAGCCGGTCGACATCCTGGCCGACGACTACCCGACCAAGGTGACCACGATGCTCGCCGGTGGCGACAGCACCGACGTCATCACGATGAAGAACGTCATCGACTACGCGCGGTACGCCGGCCGGGGCCAGCTCAAGGACATCACCTCGCTGGCAAAGTCGGACAACGGCGCGAAGCTGAACGGTCTCGACGCGTTCAAGCAGGAGGGCGACAAGTACTACGCCCTTCCGTACCGGCAGGACTTCTGGGTCCTGTACTACAACAAGAAGCTGTTCGACGCGGCGGGCAAGCAGTACCCGGCGAACCTGACCTGGGACCAGTACGCCGACCTGGCCAAGTCGCTGACCGCCGGCGCGGGCCAGAACAAGGTGTACGGCACGTACCACCACACCTGGCGGTCGGTCGTGCAGGCCATCTCGGCCGCGCAGACCGGCGGCAACCTGCTCGGCCCGGACTACAAGTTCTTCGGCGACCAGTACAAGACCGCGCTGGGCATCCAGGAGGCGGGCGCCACCCTGGACTACGGCACCGCCAAGACGCAGAAGACCGGCTACGCGTCGATGTTCGAGACGAAGAAGACCGCCATGCTACCCATGGGCACCTGGTACATCGCCAAGATCATGGCGGAGAAGAAGAAGGGCTCGACCGACGCCGACTGGGCGATCGCGCCGCTGCCCCAGACGGCCGGTGCGTCCGGCGTGACGACGTTCGGCTCGCCGACGGCGTTCGCGGTGAACAAGAACGCCAAGCACGCCGCCGCGGCGCAGAAGTTCGTCGAGTTCGCCTGCGGTCCCGAGGGCGCCAAGGCGATCGCCGCCATCGGCGTCGTCCCGGCGCTGCTCACGGAGGAGATCCGCACGTCGTACTTCGGCCTGGCGGGCATGCCCACCGACGAGACGTCGAAGAAGGCCTTCGCGCCCGACAAGATCGTCCTGGAGATGCCGGTCAGCGACAAGACCTCGAAGATCGACACGATCCTCAACGAGGAGCACCAGCTGATCATGACCAAGGAGAAGTCGATCGACGCGGGCATCGCCGAGATCGAGAAGCGCGTCAAGAACGAGGCCAGCTGACCGCTGTGACACTCCGCCGGACCGCTCCGCCGCCTGGCCGACGGCGGCCGGGGCGGTCCGGGGACCACTGAGGACTGACGAAGGCAGAGACTATGGCAGACCTGCTCACCGCGACACCGGCGACCGCCGCCCCGTCGCCGCCGCGGCGCACCCGGCGCCGGTGGCGCAACACGCTCATCGGCTGGAGCTTCATCCTGCCGAACTTCCTCGGCTTCGCGGTGCTCACGCTCATCCCGGTGATCGCCGCGTTCGTCTTGTCCTTCATGGACTGGGACTCGTACAACACGCCCGAGTGGATCGGGCTGAAGAACTTCCAGCGTCTGCTGAACGACGAGTCGACCAAGATCGCGCTGCGGAACACGGCGTACTACGCGCTCGGGCACGTGCCGCTGACCGTGCTCGCCGCGCTCGCGCTGGCCCTGCTGCTGAATCGCAAGATCGCCGGGGTCGGCTTCTTCCGGGCCGCCGCCTTCTTCCCGTACATCACCTCGATGGTCGCGGTCGCCATCGTGTGGAACATGTTGTTCAACCCGGAAGTCGGGCCGGTCAACCAGTTCCTGCACTTCATCGGCATCGACGACGCGCCGGGCTGGACGACGAGCACCACCTGGGCCATGCCCGCCGTCATCCTCACCAGCGTGTGGCGGGACATGGGCTACTACATGATCCTGTTCCTGGCCGGTCTCCAGGCGATCCCGACCGAGCACTACGAGGCCGCCAGGATGGACGGCGCCAACACCTGGCAGCGGTTCCGCCACGTGACCCTGCCCGGTCTGCGACCGGTCACCTTCCTCGTACTGATCCTGCTGACCGTGCAGAGCTTCAAGGTGTTCGACCTGATCGTCGTCATGACCGACGGCGGACCCGGCCGGGCGACCCTGGTGCTGTCCCAGCAGATCTACCGCCAGGGCATCGTCGAAGGCGAGTTCGGGTACGCCTCGGCGATCTCCCTCGTGCTGTTCCTGCTCGTGCTGGTGCTCACGCTGACGCAGTTCTGGTTCAACAACCGCCGGGAGCGCTCATGACTGCAATTCCCTCCGGGGGCCGTGGCCCGTTCCGTGTCGCGGGGCGCGTGCTGCTCTACGTCGTCCTGATCGTCGCCGCCGTCGCGATCCTCGTCCCGTTCCTCTGGATGATCAGCGCCTCGCTCAAGCGCAACAACGAGGTCCTGACCGTCCCGGTGCAGTGGATCCCGAAGGACTTCCAGTGGAAGAACTTCAGCGACATCTGGACGCAGATCCCGCTGGGCACCTACCTGCGTAACACCGTGTTCCTGAGTGCGGTCATCACCTTCCTGCAGGTGCTGACGGGCAGCTTCGCGGCGTACGGGTTCGCCAAGATGCGCTTCCCCGGCCGGGACGCGTTGTTCTTCGCGTACATCGCGACCATCGCCGTGCCGTGGCAGGCGTACATGATCCCGCAGTACATCATGATGCAGAAGGCCGGCCTGACGAACACGTTCTGGTCGCTGATCCTGCTGCAGGCGTTCGGCGCGTTCGGCGTCTTCCTGATGCGGCAGTACTACCTGACCATCCCGGAGGAGCTGTCCGAGGCCGCCCGGGTCGACGGCCTGTCCGAGTACGGCATCTGGGCGCGGATCATCCTGCCGCTGTCCAAGCCGGCGCTGGCGAGCCTGGGCCTGCTCACGTTCGTCAACACCTGGAACGACTACATGGGCCCGTTCATCTACCTGACCAGCAACGACCTGTGGACCATCCAGCTCGGTCTGCGCTCGTTCGTCGGCCAGTTCGACGCCGACTACGCGATGATGATGACCGGCTCGGTGCTGTCCGTCCTGCCGATCCTGCTGATCTTCCTCGTCGGCCAGCGGTACTTCATCCAGGGCATCGCCACCTCCGGGATGAAGGGGTGATCGCATGAGACTGCTCGCCCGGCTGCCCTACGACACGATCTTCAGCACGGCGTACGCGTTTCTCAAAACCAACCTCGGCCTCGTGGCGGCGTCGCTGCCTCTGCTGATCGCCTTCGCCTTCAGCGGGGAACCGCTGGCGGCCTGGCCGTTCTTCGTCGCATTGTCGGCGTTGCTCGGCCCGGCGGTGGCGGGCGCGTTCGGTTCCTTCGCGGGCGCGCCGTTCTGGCAGACCTACCGCAAGCGGTTCGGCCGGTCGCTGGCGATCGGGGCGGCGGCGGCGTTCGCCGTGATCGTGCTCGCCACCGACTTCCGGCTCGCCCTCGGTACGCCGTTCGGTGCGGTCACGCCGATGCTGGCCCTGCTCGTCGTCCTGGTGTTCGTCACCGCCACCGCACTGCTGGTGCTTGACGACCGGCTGTCCTGGCGGCTGGTCGTGGCGGCCGCGTACCTGTCGGTCCGAAAGTGGTACCTCAGCGTGGCGAACCTGGCCGTGCTGGGCATCCTGATCGGCGCGGTCGTCACCAAGCCCGCGATCGGGCTGTTCCTGCTGCCGGGTCCGGCGTTGTACGTCGTCTGGGCCAACACCCGGCACGTGGTCACCGCCGTCGGGGCGCTGGATCAGGGTTCCCGGTCGAAACACGGTCCAAGATTCGACCGATAACCCTGATCCAGCGCGAAAACGCGCGCGGAAGAGCAGCGGGAAGCACGCGGAAGGGCGGCGCGAAAGGGCGAGCGGCGCGGGCCAAGGGGTCGGGATTGGCTCTGGTGAGGACGGCGGCCCACCCGACAGCATGGCGGCATGGACCTTGACCTGGCCGCTGCCGAACACCTCCTGACCAGGACGCCGGACGTCGTCGCCGCGCTGCTCGGCGGGCTGCCCGACGCCTGGCTGCATCGCGACGACGGGCCGGGCACCTGGAGCGCGTACGCGATCCTCGGGCACCTGACCTATGCGGACGCCACGAACTGGCGGCCCCGCATCCGGATGATCCGGGAGCACGGCGCCGGCCGCGTCTTCCAGCCGTTCGACCGGGAGGCGATGCTGCGCGACGAGCCCGAAGCGGTGGACGTCCTGCTGGAACGGTTCCGGGCCGGTCGGGACCGGACGCTCGCCGACCTCGCGCTCGACGCCGGGGAGCTGGACCGGGTCGGGTCCCACCCCGAGTTCGGCGAGGTCACGATGCGGCAGGTCGTGGCGGCCTGGGTCGCGCACGACCTCACCCATCTGGGGCAGATGGCTGAGGTGCTGGCCAGGCGGCATCGTCTCGACGTCGGGCCGTATCGCAGGTATCTGCCCGCGCTAGATCGAGTCGCCGAGGCGGAGTAGTCCCCCTCATTCGCATACCGCGCAAGTTGTAGGCGTATTTCCACTTCCTGTGCGACGTCCCCGGTGTCGGAATCTTCCTACGATGACGGCAGCTGGGGGGCTCGCGGTCACACCACATCCCACACTGTGCGTTCCCCAGCTTTTCGCTGAGCGCCAACGACTGGGGAGGTGGCGGTGGGCAATTATCTGAGCGGGCAGCTGCTGGGAGCACGGCTCGAGGAGCTGGTGCGGGCGGCCAATGCCGAGATGCCGGTGGTGCAGGCGGCGTTCTATCGCGTACAGGGCAAGGTCCAGTACACGGCGGACAACGTCGCCGCGGCCTTCACCCGGCCGTCGGACTTCGACGGTGGCGGCGGTGACAAGCACGCGGATGTCATCGCGCAGATGGCCGACATCATCGCCGGCTGTGTGAAGGAGGCCGGCCACAACGTCGAGCTGACGGCGGAGGCGCTGCGCCTGGCCGCGCAGGAGTACGCCCGCACCGACCAGGCGGCCCGTACGGAGCTGCAGAAACTGATGAACAACGACTACACCCAGGACGGCTCCGGCAACCGGGTCGACATCCCGAACATCAAGCTGGCGCTGTGAGGCGGACATGAGCGACGACATCCGGGGCAAGGCGAACAAGATTCTGCAGAAGTGCAACGAGTGGGCGCAGAAGATCCAGTCCAACAAGACGACCCTGGACGCCCAGCAACGGGCGGAGATGGCGACCTGGGGCCAGATCCCGCAACTGTTCGAGCCGTTCGCACAGTTGCCCGACCCGAACGGCGCGATCAAGACGCTCATCGACGACCTCAAGGGCGCGCTGACCGAGCTGTCCGACGGCCAGCTGCTGCCGGCCACGAAGGCCAACAAGGAAGGCGAGACCATCTCGCCGGTCGGCGACCTCAAACACATGGACGTCAGCACGCTGGTCGACGGCTGGACCGGAAGCGCCGCGCAGAACTTCACGACGAACTTCATCAAGCCGTTCCCGGCGAACGTGCAGAGCCAGTTCATCGCCGTCTACGTGATGCGCAGCGCGATCCAGGCCTATCAGAGCGTCTGGAAGACCGCCCGGGACGACGCGAACAAGATCGCCGACAAGACGCTGAAGGCGCTGGAACACGACTGCAGTCTGGGCGGCAGCTCGGCGATGGTGCTCACCGTCATCGGATCGGTCGCCTCGGTCGGCACCGCGTTCGCGGGCGGGCCGGTCGTGGCCGGTGTGCTCGCGCTCGAACTGGTCGCGGGCGTGGCCCAGGTCGGGGCGCAGGCGGCCGGCCAGGCGAAGGAGGAGGTGAACATCTCCGGCTCGGACCCGCTGATCATCGTGCCGAAGCTCAAACAAGCCCTCACGAAGCTCACCGAGCACATCAAGGAAGAGCAGAACAAGGTGTACACGGTCATCTCGAAGGATCTGAGCGCGTTGCAGGGCGGCCGGTCGAAGCTGATCCCGATGCGCCCCGAGCTGGCCGGAGCCACCCGGGGCAACGTGCACGGCATGATGGGCAACGCCAACTAGCGCCGAGGACGGTGATGACGATGATGGTGAGCGAGCGACTCGACCGGATGGTGGTCACGGCGTCCACGCCGGACGGCGCGATCGCGGCCGAACTGTTCGATCGCGATCAGGTGCGGCTGAGCTTCCCCGGCGGCTATCGGTGGCTCGACGAGAGCCGCCTGCCCGGCCAGCTCGAGGCGCTGGCCCGGGTGCTGTGGGCCCGCCGCATGCGGGAGTACTTCGAGATCATGAGCGAGGACGAGGACGTCCCGATCACCGCCGAGCCCGAGCCGGTCACCGCGGGGCAGTGGGAGTTCGTCGAGCGGCGGGCGCAGATCGTGGCCCGTGGCGAGTCGCCCGACGGCCGGATCGCCGTCTCGGTCCGGGGCATGCAGGAGTGGACGGTTCGCGTCCAGCCCGGCACGCTGCGGGAATACGCCGAGGAGGAGTTCGCCGAGGCGATCCGGTCGGTGGTGACCCGGCTGCTCGACGATCAGTTCCGGCAGATCACCGAGCTGAAAATCGACCTGGGCGACCGGCTTGACTGACAGACGGCGGACCGCCGGGTGAAGATGTGGGCGTGGAGCAGACACCCGCCCGCCGCGCACTCGGCGGTCTCATCGTCTTCGTCGTGCTGGCCGGGCTGGCCGTCCTGAGCGTGTGGACGGTCCAGCCGCCCTCGCCGCTGGCCGCCGACGCTCCCGGTGACGAGTTCAGCGCGGGGCGGGCGTACGCCCACGTCCAGACGCTCGGCGAGTCGGTGCACGTCGCCGGGTCGAAGAACGCCGAGGCCGCCCGGGACTACATCGTCGGCACGCTCAAGGACTACGGGCTCGATCCCCGGATCCAGGACGCGATCGGAGCCGACGACGCGCTCGGCGAGGGGTACACGATGGCCCGCGTACGCAACGTCGTCGCCGAAATGAAGGGCACCGCCTCGACCGGCCGGGTGTTCCTCGTCGCGCACTACGACTCGGTGCAGGTCTCCTACGGCGGCAACGACGACGGGGCCGGAGTCGCCACGCTCCTCGAAACCGCTCGCATCCTGACCAGCGGCGAACGCCCGCGCAACGACGTCGTGTTCCTGTTCACCGACGCGGAGGAGGCGTGCCTCTGCGGCGCGGAGGCGTTCGTCAGCCGGCACGATCTGGCGAAGGACGGCGGCGTCGTGCTCAACTTCGAGGCGCGCGGCTCGTCCGGTCCGGCGATCATGTTCGAGACCACTCGGGACAACGCGGACGTCGTCGGCGTCTACGGCGACGTCGCGCCCTATCCGGTCGCGACCAGCTTCGCCGTTGAGGTCTACCGGATCCTGCCCAACGACACCGACTTCTCGCCGTTCCGCGACGCCGGCCGGTTCACCGGGCTGAACACGGCGTACATCGACGGGTCGGCGGTCTATCACACGCCGGAGGACCGCCCGGAGTACATGGATCAGGCGAGCCTCCAGCATCACGGCGCGAACGCGCTCGCGGTCACGAAGGCGTTCGCGGCCCGAGATCTGTCCACTCTGGAGAAGCCGTCGGCGGGCGACTCGACCTACTTCCCGGTCCTCGGCTACCTCGTGCGCTACCCGGGTTGGCTCGTCTGGCCGGTCGCGGTGCTCGCGCTGCTCGCCGTGGTCGCGCTCGGCGTCGTCGTCCGAGGCCGGGCGAGCTTCGGGCGGCAGGCCGCCGCGTTCGGGCTCGGCCTCGTCCCGCTCGCCCTCGCCCCGATTCTCGCCCAGGTCTACTGGCTGGTCCTGGTCGCGATCCGGCCCGGCTACCGGCAGATGCTCGACCCCTGGCGGCCGGAGTGGTTCCGCGCCGCCGTGGTCGCGCTCGTCGCAACCCTCTTACTGCTCTGGTACGCCTTGTGGGGCCGGCGTCTTCAAAGAGAGTCGAGTGGGTGGGTGGGTGGTGGGTCGTTGGCCGTGGCCGGGTTCGGCTGGCTCGCCGTCCTCGGCCTCGTCCTCGCGGCGTTCACCCCCGGCGGCTCCTATCTCGCCGCGTTGCCCGCCCTGTTCGGGGCACTGGCGGGCATCGTCGCCTTCGTTGTGCGTATCCCTTGGGTGAAGCTCGCGGCGGTGACCGTCGGCGGCGCGATCGCGGTGGTGATCCTCGCGCCCACCGTGATGCTCTTCTTCCCGGCGTTGGGCCTGGCCACCGGCGCCGCGGCCGCGCTCTTCGCGACGATGCTGGGCCTGGCGTTGTGGGTGGTGTTCCCCCGGCGGGCGATGTGGCCGGCGGTCGGCGCGGCCGTGCTGACCCTGGTGTTCACCGGTGTCGGCCTGGCAGTCGACCGGTTCGACGCGAAGCATCCCGCGCCCGAGCAGCTCATGTACGCCCTCGACACCGACAACGGGCAGGCCCGCTGGGTCAGCGCCGACGACAAGCCGGGCGCCTGGGCCGCCCAGTACGCCACCGGCACGGAGAACATCGAGGCGAAGTTCCCGCTGCTGCACGGCGAGATCGCCAGCGGACCGGCGCAGGCGGCCGACCTGCCCGCCCCGAGCCTGACCGTCGCATCCTCCACGGTGGAAGGCAGTCGCCGGACGCTGAACCTGCTCGTCAAACCCAACCGCGACGTCCGCCTGGTGTACCTGAAACTGCCCGGGACGAAGGTGACCAATGCGACCGTCGCCGGGCGCGCCGTTCCCGCCGACGCGCTGGACGGCGACTTCGGGGTGCTGTTCCACGCGCCGCCCGCCGACGGGCTCACCGTCACCCTGACCGTCGAGCAGACCGGGCCGGTGAGCGTACGCGTCATGGACGGCAGCGACGGGCTCACCGGTCTGCCCGGGTTCACGCCCCGGCCGCCGGACGTCGGCGTCGAAGGATCGCACACCTCCGAGCTGGTGCTGGTGGCCAAGACGTACACCGTGTAGGGGATCATCTTGCGTCGATGATCGAAGCGGCGGATCGTGGGAAGATGGCCGCCACCGACACCTTCCAGCGCCCCGCGGACCTCGCCGCCCGCACGGACCCGGCCGCCCTCTACGTCCGGTCCTATCTGAACATCCGCACGGTCGTCGGCGTCATCGGGCTCGCCCTGCCGATCGCGTTCATCGTCGGCGAGGCGGCGTACCTGCGGGGGAGTGTCCACGTCCGGGGGTCGATCAGCGCGTACTACCACTCGTCGATGCGCGACCTGTTCGTGGCCGGGCTGAGCGTGGTCGGCTTCCTGCTGCTCACCTACATGTCGGCGCAGCCCCGGACCTGGGACTACTGGCTCAGCACGGTCGCCGGGATCGCCGTCGTCGGGGTGGTCTTCTTCCCGACCCGGCGGGTCGGCATCCAGCCGGGAGCGCCGCTGTGCGGCGTCGAGCCCCAACCGGCCGGGTGCGCCCCGATCCAGCAGGCCCTGGGTGAGAACACGGTGGCGATCGTCCACTTCGTCTGCGCCGCCGTCTTCATCAGCTGCCTGGCGGCGATCGCGTTCATCTTCGCGTACCGCGAGAAGAAGTACGAAAACGATCGGCGCATGGCACTGGTGCAGAAGATCTGCGGCTGGGCGATCGTCGCCGCCGTCGTCTGGGTCGCGGTCGGCGGGCTGCTCCGGCTGACGCTGGGCGAGCTGACCCCGCTCTACCTCGGCGAAGTCGTCGCGGTCTGGGCGTTCGGCACGTCGTGGCTGCTCAAAGGCCGGGACTTGACGGCGGTGTTGTTCCCGCCCAAGCCTGGCCCGGAACCGGCGAGCACCGAGGAGCCGGAGCCGCGCGTAGTCTGACCCGTCATCTCGCCGCCCCACAGGTCGGTGCACCGTCGGGTCGGTGGCCCGTCAAAGCGCCGAGCCGTGAAGCGCCAGCCGGACGACGTCACGCAGAAAAGCCTCGTCCACCGGCTGCCCGCGAAACACCGCACGCAGCCAGACGGCGCCTGCGACGAGGTCCACGATGGTCATCGGGTCGGCGTCGGGCCGCAGCTCGCCGCGCGCGACCGCCCGGTCGAAGACGGGCCGCTCGCGGGCGATCCGGTCGGCGAAGAACGCGCGTACGCTCGTCGCGAGCTCGGGATGCTGAGCGGAGGCCGCCAGCGCCGCGACGGCGATTCCGGCGGTGGGGGGAGTCGTGAGCAGAGCGGCGATCGCCTCGGCCAGCCCTAGCAGGTCGCCCTCCAGGGAGCCCGTGTCCGGTACGCCGAAGTCCAGCGCGCGTGCCTGGATGAGCGCGTCGGCCAGCAGCGCCGGTTTGGACGGCCACCACCGGTAGAGCGTGGTCTTGTTGACGCCTGAGCGCTCGGCGACGCTTTCGATGGTCAGCCGGTCGTATCCGCGTTCGGCCAGCAGGGCGAGCGTCGTGTCGAGGATGTGCTGCTGCTTGCGAGGCGCCATGACGCCACTATAGCAACGCAACGTTGCGTTGTGGTTTACTGGACGCATGACGCTCCCAATCGTCCTGCTGCACGGCATCCGGCTCAGCCGCACGATGTGGGAGCCCGTCGTCATCCGGCTCGGGCCGACGGCGTACGCCCCGGATCTGCCCGGCCACGGCCGGCGGCGCGGGGAACCGTTCACCCTCGAAGCGGCCACGGAGACCGCGGCCGACGCGATCGACGCCGCCGGCGGCCGAGCCGTGGTGGCAGGACTCTCCCTCGGTGGCTACACCGCGATCGCGACGGCCGAGCGGTATCCCGAGAAGGTCGCGGGGCTGGTCGCGATGGGTTGCACCGCGCGGAATCGGGCGATGACTCGGCTCTACCGGGCGGCCGCGGCCGTCGCGGGGCGCTTCCCCCGGCGGGCCGACGCGGTGAGCGCGTACGCGATCCGGCGGGCACTGCCGCACGACGTGGCCGAATCCGTCCTCAGCGGTGGGGTCGGCTGCGCGGTGCTGCCGTCCGCCGTCGCCGCGATCACCGCCCACGACCAGCTCGCCGCGCTCCGGGCGTACGCCGGGCCGGTGTGGCTGGTCAACGGCGACCGCGACCCGTTCCGGGTGGACGAACGGGAGTTCCTCGCGGCCTGCCGGGACGGCCGGCGCGTACGCCTGCCGCACACCGGACACGTCACGACACTGGCCGACCCGGACCGATTGGCGGCACTTCTGGCAGAGGCTCGCCACCACGCCGAGGCGGTCACAGCCGACACAGGCGGGAAACAAACCGGACCTACCCTGTCGTCATGATCGCCCCACCGTCGGCTCCGCTGAGCATCGCGGCGGCCCAGCCCGCCTGTTCCGCGCACGACGTCGCCGCCAACGCGCTCGCGCACGCCGACCTCGTCCGGAACGCCGGAGCCCGGGTCGTCGTGTTCCCGGAGATGTCGCTGACGGGCTACGAGTTCGACGCCGCGCCAGTCGCGGCCGACGATCCCCGGCTCGCCCCGATCGTGGCGGCCTGCGCGGAAACCGGCGCGATCGCGCTCGCCGGCGCGCCCGTCGCATCCGGGTCGGCGGGCCGGCACATCGGCGTCCTGGCGATCGACGGCGGCGGAGTACGCGTGGCGTACCGGAAGATGTTCCTCGGCGGGGCCGAACCCGAGCATTTCGTGGCAGGCGACGCTCCGGCGGTGTTCGAGGTCGACGGCTGGCGTCTCGGCCTGGCGGTCTGCAAGGACACCGGTGTCGCCGAGCACGCCGCGATCACCTGCGAACTCGGTGTCCACGCGTACGTGGCGGGGGCGCTCGACGGCGCGCACGAGATCGCCGTGCAGGACGAGCGGGCTCGGCGCACCGCGACGAAGTACGGCGTCTGGGTGGTGACGGCCAGCTTCGCCGGGTCGACCGGCGCCGGTTACGACGACGCGGCCGGGCGCTCGCGGATCTGGGATCCGGCGGGAACCGTGCTGGCCGAGGCCGGTCCGGAGGTCGGGGCGTACGCCCGGGCCAGCCTGGGAGTGCCGGCGGTGCGGTAACGGGTGAAACGCTCCGGACAGTCGCGTCGTTCTATATATGACCGAGCGCGGCGTACGGAGAGCAGGTGACGTCGATGACCGAGCACAGCCTCGACACGGGCTGCGGCGAGCCCGCGCCGGACCGGCGTGACCACGACCGCTGGGACCACGATCGTTGGGACCGCGAGGAGCGTTCCCGCCGTCAGGTGATCCCCGCGCCGATCGAGTGGCTCGTCTTCATCGACGCCATCAAGGCACGCCGCGCCGACGAATGAGGTCGTCGCGGGAAAATGTCGGACTCGGCGCCTAGGCTTCGGGCCATGGCGAAGCTGGTGTACTCCGCGACGATGTCGCTGGACGGGTTCATCGCCGGGCCCGGGGGCGACATGTCCTGGCTGACCGAGTTCATCGGCCCTGATCCGGCGGCCGAGGCGCTCGTCGGCGAGGTCGGCTCGATCCTGGTCGGCCGGCGGTCGTTCGGCGGCGACGACCCCCATCGCGGCACCGAAGGCGAGGGCAAGGCGTTCGGCGGCGGCTGGGAGGGCCCGCAGTTCGTGCTGACCCACAATCCGCCCGCTGAGCCGGTTCCCGGAGTCACCTTCGTCAACGACTTCGAGGAGGCGGTCGAGGCCGCCCGGACGGCCGCGGGGGAGAAGGTGGTCAACATCATCGGGGCCGACGTCGCCCGGCAGTGCCTCGAGGCGGGGTGGCTCGACGAGGTCGCCGTCTTCATCGCGCCCGTGCTGCTCGGCGACGGCGTGCGGCTGTTCGCGCATCCGGGTGGCGCGACCGTGAAGCTGCGCCGCATCGGCGAGGCCTCCGCCCCGCTGGCGAATCACCTGCGGTTCAGCGTTCTGCGCTGAAACTCAGCCGGGCCAGGCTCACGAAACGCCTACGGCCGGCCGGATTCGGCCTGACCACGCCGGGCGCCCCGCAGCAGCAGGGCCGCCAGCAGCCGCTGCTCCGGGTCGCCCAGCTCCAGGCCGGCGATCTCCGCCGCCCGGCGTACGCGATGCCGCACGGTGTTGGGATGGACGTGCAACTGCGCGGCGACGATCGCGACGTCCCCGAACGCGTCCAGGTAGGACGACAGCGTCGCACCCAGTTCGCCGTGGTGGGCCGCGTCGTGCGCCGCGAGCGCGTCCAGCCCCGGATGGCGCAGGCCGGCCGTGGCGTCCAGCGCCTCCTCGAGGAGGACGGCCGCGCGTACTTGGGCCATCGTGCCGACCGGGCGGGCAGGGGAGCGCAGCAGCACCCGCAGCACCTGATCGGCCTCGGAACGGGCCTGCTCCAACGCTTCCGTGGCGGCGGTGACGATCGCGGCCCGCACCGGGAACCCCGACTCCCGGCGTACCGCCTCGGTCGTCTCGGCCGCCCAGGTCTGCGCCTGCGGCCCGGCGGGGTCGACGTCGAGGCCGGGCAGGAGCGCGTACACGCGGGGACCGACCTGAGCCGTGACGGCACTGCGCCGGAACGCGGCCGCGTGCACCGCGATGATCTCGGCCGCCCGCGCCCGCCGGAGCGCGGCGCCCGCCGGTTCGCCGTCGCCCGGCTGATCCCGGATGTCGCAGGCGACCAGCAACGCCGGACCGGCGGGCAGGCCAAGGTCGGCCGCGACCAGCCCACCCGGTACGCGGCCGGTGAGCCCGTCGGCGAGCAGCCGCGATCGGGAGCCGCGACTCGTCGCGCCGTGCGCCTGCGCGACCACGTCCTGTGCGGCCAGCCGCGCCGCGCCGACCAGGACCTCGGCCGCACCCTCGGCCAGCACCCGGCCGCCCTCCTGCACCCAGAGCGAGCCCAGCTGCCGGCCGCCCG